>NZ_JBFUHM010000104.1:0-6253 GCF_056402395.1 Peribacillus sp. P4_B1 | reverse complement strand
GTTCATTGATCTTGCGTAACATGTTATCCTTTGGAACCACTACATCATAAATGGCCATATGAGGACTAAAAACCATAGACGTTTGTTTTTGAATCATCGTACTCACCCACATAAATTTATTACCTTGATTATAAAACAAAAAAAGGTAGATTTCCTCAGAATAAACTGAGAAAATCTACCTCTATTGGCCCGGAAGGGACTTTTTCAGTGCCCTCCCACTTTAGTGGCCTCCCTTTTTGCAAAGCTTATGTTTCCGGTCTTCTCATTCTTTATCTGGAATTCCCCCAGCGTATGCTCCAAATCATTTATTAGCTGTGTAAGCTGCTGCGTATATTGCACCAAAATAAAAGCAGACCGACTGATGATATGCCGGTCTGCTGATTGATGCTGATCATTTCCATAAAAGCAAGTGCCTTCCCTTACCTTTTAGTCGCCTTGGTGAATGGCTGACCTATTGCGTCTATTATAATCCTTATGTATCAGCCTGCATGCCATTCATCCATCAATACATTTGACGGCGATCGTATATTCCTTATGCCATTTTTCCCATTCATCCATTGGAAAATCCTTATATTGACCAGCCAGTAAATCACTTAACATATCTAGGCAAACATGCCAGCCTGCCAAATCTTTTGATGTATGATCATTAACTGGCCGGATGGATTCTTTCAATACTAATGAACATCCATCCTTTTCAGGGGATACCTCGAAACGAACCCAGCCGTCACCCCATTCAAAATCTAAAACGGCAGATTCCTGAAAATCCCTTATCTTCATATCAAAGGAGTCCCCTGACCCATCATTCATATTGAATTTTATGGTCCCGTCTTTTCGAAGGTCCTTCATTTCCAGGTTGGACATCCACTTTTCCACCTGATCATTCTCAGTTAAAGCACCCCATACCTTTTCCACCGAATGATCGAGCTGGCGATCGAATCTTGCGATGATCCCATTTCCTTCTTTTTCGATTACAGCTTGCATACACATTCCTCCCCATTCAATTCGTCCAAATGTTCCGGCCTACTAGATCATTTTTTGATAAAAAATGGTAGGGTGGAATTCTCCTTTTGAGATACAGGAAACTTCCCTTGCATCAAGGACCTATAATGTCCGTCCCTCCTTGCCACTCCTCAGCCTGCTGCATGAGTGAACGGCCTCGTCTATACTCAGTATACGCCATTAATTTTGCCATTTCCGCCCGATTGCCCCCGTTCCGCTTTGAGCATAAATGTAACTGTACACTTCCGGCTGTCTCACCCATTTAGCGACAAATAGAATCACATCAGGATTTATGGCACTCTCCCAATAGGAATGGACTAAAGACCGTTTCATGGGAGGAAAAAACCAATGGACAAGCCATCTTCCACCACCTGCATCAAAAGGTCCGAAAGCTCATTAAGACAGGCTCCAATTGATGTTAAACTTTCGACTCTCACATCAGCACTCACAGTTTTCACTCACTTTCAGGAGATACAGTTATATTCACCATCCCCGGACGCTTTGATAAAGAAGTAATGTGAGCAAGATGATGGCGGCCATGCCATGCATAAATGCCAATATTTTCACCGACCGTCACCTCTCCCGAATCAGGATGGATGAATGCCCGGTTCAGGTCGTCTGCATGAAGGCGTGATAAAAGTTTGCCTAAGCGGGTGTGTACCGCTTCGATTAGTGATAAAGAAATATCAATCGGCAAATCATAATCAGGCAGCTCTGCCCATCGCCCCTCCTCATACGGTTTAATGACCGGGCTATTTTCCGTAAGGGCCAATTTAAAGCGAATATACGCATTCATATGACTATCAGCAACATGATGCACGACTTGGCGGACCGTCCATCCTCCAGGACGATAAGCCGTATCAAGCTGTTCATCATCCATGCTGCCTACTGCCTCCCGCAGCATTCCAGGCAAAGCCTCAATCTCCTTGATCCAGCCCTCGGCCACACCACTAGTAATTTCCCCATCAAACTGAAACCTTCCAATCGGGTATCTCAAATCCATCTCATTCTCCCCCTTTATGTCCAATGCACCTATATATAATTCTTTATCAATGCTGACAAGTCCTTTATACTTGCAACCCTTAGCTAATGCAACCCCTATATTGATCTTGATCGCTTTTAACTCGCTATACGCTGGATTGAATAAAAGACATCTATACTTCCATCCACATCATATAAAAGCTCGATCATGACGTTAACATATCTGGTAATATATTAGGACTTGATACACAAATAAATTCACGAGTAAACGCTCTTATCTCATGAGTTTGCTGCTCATTCAGGCAAGTAAAGATCAATTCACGAGTATTTGATCCAATTTCACGAGTAAATGACCCAATTTCACGAGTAAATCCACTAAATTCACGAGTAAACGACCTAATTTCACGAGTATTTGATCCAAATTCACGAGTAAACGCTCTTTTCTTATGAGTTTGCTGCTCATTCAGGCGAGTAAAGATCAATTCACGAGTATTTGATCCAATTTCACGCGTAAATCCACTTGTTTCACGAGTAAACGCTCTTTTCTCATGAGTTTGCTGCTCATTCAGGCGAGTAAAGATCAATTCACGAGTATTTGACCCAATTTCACGAGTAAATCCACTTATTTCACGAGTAAACGCTCTTATCTCATGAGTTTGCTGCTCATTCAGGCGAGTAAAGATCAATTCACGAGTATTTGATCCAATTTCACGAGTAAACGCTCTTTTCTCATGATTTTGCTGCTCATCTTGTGTTTAAAAGCCCTCTTAGTCACAAAAAATTTGGTTGGTGCCTTTTTGGTTCCTGAATTTTGAGCTGGGAACTATTCATTTTTTCGTGGAATATATATTATAAGGCATAAAAAAATGGTAAATTAAGAGTATTCTAGCAATGGGGGTTTCCAAATATGAGCATTCAGAAAGCGACAATACTTGAGCTTGAATCTCTGACAGAACTTTTTGATTTATACAGAGTGTTTTATGAGCAAACATCCGATCCTGATCGTGCAAGGGAGTTTTTAAGAGAAAGACTGACGAATGGAGAGTCTGTGGTTTTTATGGCATTTGAAGAAGGAAATCCTGTTGGTTTTGTTCAATTATACCCTTCCTTTTCTTCTGTAAGTATGGTGCGGTCATGGGTATTGAACGATTTATACGTGAAAGAGTCCGCCCGCAAAAAAGGATTTGGCGAGGAGTTATTGAAGGGGGCCATCACTTTCGCACGGGAAACTGGCGCCAAGGGGGTTTTACTCGAGACAGGTAAGGATAATGTAAATGCACAAAAGCTTTACGAGAAAATTGGTTTCGTTCGTGAATCGAATTATTTTTATCATTTCACCATTTAATATAAAAAAGTGTAGGGAAAATTTTCTTTTCCCTACACTTTAATGCTATTTATCTAGAAAACTAATTATTTAGCGGTTTCCAGGCTGGCTTGAATTTCTTTAATAAGAAGTTCAGCACCTTCAGCGCTAAGTATTAATTTACCGTCAGCAAGTTTCATATTGTCATCGGAAACATCACCTGTTACTTGACAAGTCATGTTTGGTTTATATTTTTGAAGGATTATGCGCTCTTGTTCTACGTAGATCTCCAAAGCATCTTTCTCATTAATTCCTAATGTACGGCGTAATTCAATTGGAATGACTACCCGTCCTAATTCGTCAACTTTACGTACTATACCTGTAGATTTCATTTAATTTACCTCACTATTTTTCTTTCAAATGGGGATTCTATATATTTCGTCACCATTCGACATTATTTGCACTTCTATTAAGATACCACTCCCTACCATATTCGTCAATTCTCGTATCTTCGTATATTATCTGCCTTTATAACATTTTTACATTCAATTTTAGTAAACCCTTCATAAAGCCCGTCATGCCGCCATTTCCTGTTATTATGATGGTATATATTACTAATTTTACAGTTCAACTGCCAACGTCCCCATTTTATTTTTAACAACCACTCCTTTCATTTCATGTCGAATGTTGGAGAAGGAATATCACTAGTCTAAAAGAATCCTGTTGATTTTCTTTTGCATTTGAAGGACAATTTAAATGGATAGATTTTAATATTCCGAAATTTTTTCTTCTGCCTTTGATGCAGTGGAACGTGATACTTCTGATAAGAATGTTTTAAAGTCTTTTATAGTAAGAAGAAAGCCGAAACGATTGCCGCACTTAAAGAGTCTTGGCTAATTACTGGCTCATAAAATAGATTGAGGTGAGTCAATTGCGTCCGATTATATTAGGTATTTGTTCTGCTTTCTTTTTTGCATTCACGTTTGTTTTAAATCAATCCATGGAGTTGTCTGGTGGAAGTTGGATATGGAGTGCTTCACTTCGTTATTTCTTTATGGTGCCTTTTCTGCTGTGTATCGTATTAAGCAGAAAAAACCTGCGCCCCCTTTTACGGGTGATGAGAGAACGGCCGGGACCTTGGCTGCTTTGGAGTTTTGTAGGATTTGGGTTGTTCTATGCTCCTTTATGCTTTGCATCCGCATACTCGCCTGGCTGGCTAATCGCCGGCACTTGGCAAATCACGATCATTTCGGGCTCATTACTTGCGCCGCTGTTTTTTGAAAATGTCCAAACGAAGGATGGTCTCGAAAGGCAAAGAGGAAAGGTTTCTGTGAAAGGCCTCCTCATGTCCATGATCATTCTGCTTGGAATCATCCTGATGCAACTCGAACACACCAGGCACATTTCAATGGCCAATCTCTGGTTGGGAGTCATCCCCATCGTCATCGCCTCGTTTGCATACCCTTTGGGAAATCGCAAAATGATGGAAGTATCCGAAGGACGTTTGGATGCTTATCAACGTGTATTAGGAATGACGTTGGCGAGTCTGCCTTTCTGGTTTCTGCTTTCATTGTACGGTTTCTTTACAGTGGGGGCTCCGACGAAGATGCAGAGTTTTCAATCCCTTTTGGTAGCACTATTTTCTGGTGTCATTGCCACGGTCCTTTTTTTCAAAGCGACTGATTTGGTAAGTGGAAATATGCAGAAATTAGCTTCAGTTGAAGCTACTCAATCAATGGAGGTGCTTTTTGCCTTAGCTGGCGAATTACTATTCCTATCGTTACCGATACCTTCTCCGTTATCGTGGTTCGGCATCTTTATCGTTATCATAGGAATGATCCTTCATAGCTATGTGTCACATAAAAAAGAAGGTTCATCCCGGAAACGGACCGTGAGTGCTTAAATAGCAAGTCAAAAAAGCCCCGAATAAGATGAACTATACCCCGAATAATGGACACAGTAAAAAAAGTCCCTTATTCGGGGTTTTTCTATGTCCTTTTACTAGAACCCCGTTTATAATCATTTCAGATATATGGGCGGGGGAAATCAAAATGAGTAAGATTAATTTTAATGAATTTCAAATAAAGGAATTAGAGAATAATCCACATGTGAAACAGGTTTCAAATCGTTCGATTTCTTATCATCCAGACTTTAAGGTAAAGGCTATTAAAGAGAATCAAGCTGGTAAATCACCTACCCAAATCTTTATCGAACATGGCTTTGATTTAGATATGATTGGATCGGATAAACCAAAAGGCTGCTTAAAACGTTGGAGAAAAACGTTTGAACAATATGGGGAGGATGGCTTCTATACAGAGCGACGTGGAAAAGGAAGTGCAGGAAGACCAAAATCCAAGGAGTATTCACAGGAAGATCAGTTAAAAAAAGCTGAAGCTCGTATTAAATATTTAGAGGCAGAACTTGAATTCCTAAAAAAGCTAGACGAACTAGAAAGGCAGGCTTCGAAGAAGAGAAAATGACAACGAATGAAAAATTTTCGTTAATTGAACAAATCATTCGTCAATATAATCTTACGAATATGGTCCGTTATTTTTGTGAAATAGCCGAAGTCAGTCGCAGTGGATATTATGCTTGGATACATGCTGAAAGGATTCGATTAACTCACGAGAAGAAAGATTGGCATGATTATGAACTTATTAAGGAAATATTTGAGGCCAAGAAGAAAAAAGCAGGTGCACTCACCATCAAAATGATTTTAGAGAATAAGTATTTTGTCACGATGAACCATAAAAAGATTCGGAGGCTCATGCATAAGTTCAATCTTAAAGCCACAATTCGTCAAGCGAGGCCCTATAAGAAAATAGCGAAAGCCACTCATGAGCATAAGGCCGTTCCAAACCACTTAAACAGGAATTTTAACCAAGGAGAACCGAGGAAAGTTCTCCTCACAGATATTACTTACGTTTATTATGGTTCTGGACAACCAGCTTATCTTTCTTGTGTCAAAGA
>NZ_JBFUHM010000103.1:0-6328 GCF_056402395.1 Peribacillus sp. P4_B1 | reverse complement strand
TTCTTTGAACAAACTAATATACTGTTCCTCTTCTTTAATTAAATTAATGTTAGAAATTGTAGTGGCATCTTTCATCGTACAAACTAAGCTAACAAACTCCCTTATATTCCTTGCTACAATTTTTATAGGTGCATCAAAATCCATTGGACTGATACATACAATAAACGCATTCTCCAAATCAGATACCATTCCAAAATCGGTTAGGAAGCCATAATGAATGCCGTCACAACCAATATTTGCAAACGGAATGACATCGTAGGGAGTCATTTCATAATGTGAGAATTCTACTTGTAAACAAAGGCTTAAATCACCTAATGAGTAACCTTCTTTTTCAATAACCTCCTCTAAATTCTGGAGCATTTCAAAGGTTGGCGGCATTTTCATGTACTTTCCAAGATAACTCATACTTTTCTCCTCTAATTTTGCGCCTTGAGATAATTTAAGGATAGCCCACACACTAGAATTTTACAATTATTGCTATCAGATGGTATAGTTCTCCTAAAAAGCAACAAAAATTATTGAACAATTCTAATCTGAAAAATGACTTCCGCCATAGCAAGTTGCTCTTTTATCGTAAAATTCTTTTACGGTGGCTGTTATTAACATTATTAAACTCACAATGGTTTTACTTGAATTTTTAGGAAAGGTAGTTCAAGATTGGAAGGTGGTTAAATTAATGAACTTTTAAACTATTTTTATGGGGAGAAAAAATGGATAAATTAAGAAATCGTTTGTATTTAAATATGTTTTTTGGAACTATTGGTATAGTTCTAATCGGTGTAGGTGCTTTGAAGTATCAAGTTGTATTTGAAGTATCAAGTTGTAATGGATGATTTTGAAGGACATATCATTGCCTATACTGGTTTTTTATTTACTACCGGTTACATAAATTACTTAGAAAAAAAAGCTGGAATAAGCAATAAAGTAATTTGGATTAAAGCGGGCATCTCTATTGCTCTATTWTTAATTATTTCTTTTACTTTACATATCTTATCCTTTTAACAGGGTGCATAACGACTATTAAGGTTGTAGAGGAACGTTTAGCATTTGTCAGTTCAAAGAGTTTCCTATAAATGGAATCTGAGAAAAATCATCCGTAAAGGAAAACAACGATAATTGAACATCATCAAAAATATGCTTTTAAAAATACTCTGCTAAAGTGTGTTGTTAGGTATGTTAGTTAAACAAAGAGAGATATAATATGAATTAAAATTCATGAAAAAAGGAGATAGTTTATGGGGATCGCTAATTTTTCTAATTTTACGCACTTTAAGGACTTAATTAATGCTTTACCTGCTGCCTATACAGATGAAATGATACAAAGCGAGCAATTTTTGCTTGAAAGAGATGAAAAGAAAAAACTCGAAATTTATTACGCACCTTTCGAATATGTAAATGAACTGGCCAAAGTGGTAATTGTCGGAATCACTCCTGGTTTACATCAAATGAAAAAATCGTATTCTACCGTAATTAAATTAGAGGACATACATAGCGATGAAGAGATCCTACACGAAGTAAAAAAGAATTCCAGCTTTGAAGGATCGATGAGAAAAAATTTGATTCAAATGTTAGATGAGCTTGGGTTACACATATACTTAGGCATATCGTCCACTCTGGACCTTTTTAAAGAAGCTAGTCACATCGTTCATACCACCTCTGTTTTAACCTATCCTGTCTTTTATAACGGGAAAAATTACAACGGAACAACTCCGGACATATTAAAGACCGAGTTGCTTAAAAAAAATATAATGGAAGGCTTTGCTACCGAAATAGGTGCCATCGATCGCCCGCTCATTATTCCTTTAGGCGTTAATGTTTCCAAGGTATTAAACTATTTATCGGGTCAAGATTATTTAGATTCAAACAACATACTTCTAGGGTTTCCTCATCCATCTGGAGGAAATGGTCATCGACATAAGCAATTTGCAGAAAATAAAGAGCAAATGCAAATAATGTTACATCATTATTTTTCGAAATAAATGAGATAAAAAGGTAATGCACTCTTTCCTATCTTGATACAGAAAAGTTCAATGGATATATAACTGTATTGAATACAATTAAAGTAACTACCACCTTTTACAGTATGTATTGGTGATGATGGTTATTTGTGGCTTCAACAATTTCCTTTAGAGAAAAACCATACTGTAACAACGATGTTTATTGCAAATGAAAGGAACTGTTTTAAAAAAAACTGACCTAGGCAAGTTCCAGGGTCAGTTGAGTGTAGGTATAAAATTTATATTAAAATCGCACCTCTTACATCATAATTTTCTAAATCGATATCCATTTTTCTGTCAAGTGCGAGGTTTGCCAATTGGGAGCCAATATAGGGGCCCATTGTTAAACCAGATGCTCCAAGACCATTGGCAACGATTATTCCTTCCCAATCTGGCAAAGGACCAATAACCGGAAGGAATCCAGGTGTGAATGGACGAAAGCCCACCCTCGCTTCAACAAAAGTACTGTCTGTCAAGCCGGGAGCGGTATTTAATGCTTTATTGAAAACTTCCTGCAATCCTCCTGCGGTCATTCGGTTATCGAAAACTTCCGTATTTTCATGAGTCGCCCCAGCGACGATTTTATTATTATCGAAAGCCAAAAGATATTGATCACTTGGAGGCATGACCACAGGCCAGTTATTCGTATTTGCATTTGGTATTTTCAGATGAATGATTTGGGCCTTTTGAAAGCTGACTTGAAAATTCACACCCAAAGGTTTCAGTAATTCTGGTGCCCATGCTCCAGCACAAACAATCGTTTTATGAGCAGGTATGAATTCATCTTCAACCATTACACCTGTCACTTGTGCACCATTATATTTAAGTATAGCCTCACCGTACATTAGTTTCGCACCGTTTTTTTGTGATGCCCGCAATAAGGAATCACGTAGCGCACGACCATCGACCCGAGCTGCACCACTCACGTGCACTGCTGCATATTCACTGGAAAGTGGCGGGAATAAGGCACTTGTTTCCTCTGGAGTAAGGAATGTAATCGTCCCGATCTCAGGTGCATCTTCTTTCCGTTTTGCTGCTCGGTTCTTCATGGCAATCAGTTTTTCTTTATCTGTATGTAAACTTATGGCCCCAACTTGGGCATAACCAGTCTCAGTTTCCCCATCCCGTTCAAGTTCTTCAATTAACCCGGGATAAAAAGCCGCTCCATTTTTAGCAAGGAGATACCAAGCTTTATTACGCCTTTGGGATATCCATGGGCATACGATTCCTGCAGCTGCAGATGTTGCCTGTCCTTCATCTTGGCGGTCGATAATGATCACTTCAGCCCCATTTTTAGCCAGCTGATAGGCAGTGGAAGCTCCTAAAATCCCCGCTCCAACTACAATGATTTTTTGCATATTTAACATCCCATTTCTCTCGTATGTATAACACCTACCAATACTATATCGAAGTCACGAAACGATTGCCACTACCGATATTGTAATTTAATTCTCAAAGTTATTTTATCTGCAGTGAATATGCTATGATTGAAATTGCGAAAGCTTGAAAAGATACTAGGAGGACATAACATGTTAAAAAAACAAATGGAATCATACATATCAAAATCCATAATCGAAAACAAAGTTGAGTTGTTTAAAGAAGAAAGGGATTATGTTGAAAAGCATAAATTAATCGCTGATGATATCACTATAGTGGAAAAAGAAAATACATCCAGATTTACAGATGCATATATCGAGCGCAGTAATAAAGAGAGTGAAGAATTGATTTCTGAAGAGAACTCTGCATTTTTATCACAATCGATCGAGTATTTGAAAAATAATAAAGAAGAATTCCTTTACTTTGAATCCAAATGGTTCGGATTAATCGGTGTTGAGGCACTTTCATTGGAAATGGATGATGTTTTCGGTACTTATAACGCGATGTTCGGATTGAAATTCCAGAAAAAAATGGGTGAAGCTTTAAAAACGTATTTAACAAAGGAACTTCAAGAAGGCATTGGATCATTCAGCTTGATGTTTAACCAGGGCGATGGTCTATGGGATGTGAATTTTGCCTTGGATAATTTAAATGGGTTTCGAGAAGACCTATCATTAGAAGAAACTTTTAATTTAATCTATCATTTTCTTTTTATCCTTGTTGAAACGATCGAGGAAGATATGTAAAAAACGAGGTACCGCCATCAATTTGATGGCGGTTTTTTTAAGTTTAGAGCTTTATTTCCATACCTCTAGACATGGTTTAAGGCCCCTTTAGTTTAGGTGAACTTTTAAGAATTCAGCAAATTAATTCTAATGATATAACTTAACACTTTTTTTCACAGTGGAAAAAACAGGGTCTGCACTCGATGCGGAACGCAGCCTATTTATGTTTTGAGTTCATTTGCTTCGGTTAGAATCTCAACTTATTATGAATTTGAGAAACAGCGAAAAGAGCCTCTTTTCTCGAAGGACGGCCTCATGTTTGTTTCCTTTTCGAATAATATATCCCTCAAAGTCCATTCCAATAATATTAAAGATACAGTTAAACTGCTGAAATATGGGCAGTCACCAGTTTAAACAATATGCTGACAAGATGATCAGACTAAGTCAAAAAGCAATTATGGGGGCAAATGGAGAAGAAGAGCTAACTGGTACACTTACAATAGGAGCACAGGAGAGCCGGTGTACCTATCGATTACTACCAAATTCATAAAGAGTTCAAGGCTGAATTTCCAAATGTTTAGCTTGTCTTTAAGCCTGAACATTCTGACGAAAAGGTGAGAAAACAGATAATTGAAGAATTATTAGTTGTCGCTTATTGACGAAGTAAGTCAGAGAATTCATAAAGTATAGAGCAACTTATCAAGGAAGAGTTAAAAATAATTACCTCACCAAACAAACCAAAATCAGAGTTTTCACCATTTGATCTTAAGCATGATTCACTTTTGCTTACAGAGAAGTGCTGTCATCTAGTAATTAAACTGTAATTTCTTTACCAACAGCTTGTAGCCAATACCTATGACCTTCACTAGATAAAAGTTTTGGATGAATTCGAGCGAAATCATCTTTTTCATATTGAGCTCCCCAATATTAATGTTGTATCAATAAGCCTGCTCTATCAACCATTTGGAGAATTGTAGTAATTTAAGTTTGTCATAGGTTGCTTCTGTTTAGAGCAGGCAGCTATCAACAATCATTTTGCTTACCGACGCATATATCATTTCGATGCCTGATGCAATCATGGAATTGAAACCAACTCAAATAATGGTCTAGGAATTTTGTCGCCACACCATTGAACCGATTTATCCAACAGCCCTTTAGCAGAATAGCTAAAAAAATATAAATATGTCATACTAATTTTCGTATAGATTGAACGATGATTAAAATATTTTCGAAGATTATAATTAACCTAATATAAAAAAAATTCAAAGGAGACCTGAGCATGAAAATTGTTATTGCACCAGATTCCTATAAAGGGAGTTTGTCAGCATTAGAAGCTTCGGAAGCAATCGAGCGAGGGGTCAGGAAGGCGCTGCCGGATGCCGAGACTGAACTGGTTCCTGCAGCGGATGGCGGTGAAGGTACGATGGATAGCCTTGTGGCAGCTACAAATGGGCGAAAAGTTGAAGTGACCGTTAAAGGGCCTTTACTTGAAGACGTACAGGCAGCATATGGAATTTTGGGTGATCAGGAAACATGTGTGATTGAAATGGCCAGTGCATCCGGTTTATGTCTAATCGATCCAGATGAGTTAAACCCATTGATAACAACTACATACGGGACAGGGGAGCTCATTCAAAAAGCATTGAATGATGGATGTCGAAAGTTCATTTTAGCGATTGGCGGAAGCGCTACCAATGATGCCGGAGTTGGAATGCTTCAGGCTTTGGGAATGAAGGTGTTTGATGATGAGGGGAGTCCTTTGGGATTAGGGGGTGCCGAATTATCGCGTGTATCTGAAATAAATACGAAGGCTTTTGATCCAAGAATTGCAGATTCCGAGTTTTTGATTGCTTCGGATGTTCAAAATCCGTTAGTCGGACCGGATGGGGCATCAAGTGTATTCGGACCCCAAAAAGGGGCCACCCCTGCCATGATTGAAATGCTTGATAAAGCTTTATCAACATGGGCTGATTTGGTGGAAATCAAGACAGGCATTCACTTGCATGATAAAGCTGGTGCTGGTGCTGCCGGTGGAATTGGAAGTGCATTTCAAGCCTTTTTCCATGCGGAAACGAAAAGGGGCGTCGATATTGTTATGGAATATACGAAACTGGGTGAAAAACTTTACGATGCTGATTGTGTCTTTACCGGTGAGGGCCAAATCGATTACCAAACAGCTTCAGGTAAAACACCAATGGGAGTTGCACAAGAAGCGAAGAAGCATGATAT
>NZ_JBFUHM010000102.1:0-6520 GCF_056402395.1 Peribacillus sp. P4_B1 | reverse complement strand
CGTCTGGCATTATTCAAAAAAAAATTATTCGAATACCAGTCCTTTTGTTGAAGTCGATAGCTTGCAGCCATTAATTCCTTAATTGAATCGCTTCTACAAATTCCTGAACCTGACTCTGAACCCGATCCACTAAATTCAAATCATTAATCGGGTTTTCTGAATTCTGTTTATCTATTTCCTTATCCACAAAATATATGCCCTGCAACGGCTCGCCTTTCAATATTGAAATTAATGGTTTAAGCGCGTAGTCTATCGCCAATAAATGCCTGTTACTTCCGCCAATCATAATTGGCAGCACTGGCTTTCCCTTAAAAGCTCCTTCTGGCAGCATATCAATCAAGGCTTTCAATACGCCTGTGTAAGAGGCCTTATATACAGGTGAACCAATAATAATTCCTCTAGCTTCTTGAATTTTTTCTGAAAGCTTTAAAATTTCTTCACTATTATATTTCCCCTGGAATAAATCATCTGCTGAGAATTCTGTAATTGAGTAATAAGTTGTGGTAAATCCTTCTTTTTCAACTAAAGATTGAATATGTTTTAGTGATATGTCCGTTCTTGATGGAACAGCTGGACTTCCTGATAAAATTACGATTTCACCCATTATAAATCCCCTCCATGTTACATGATTTCCAGATAAAATCCTCATAATGTCATATCGTGCCGCATATATTTATCGTAATAGTCTGAAAAATATAAGTCAAATCTTACACACCTGTTTATTTAATTCACGAATTGACTTCGTCAATAAGAATGATCGCTTCCCATTCAAAAATAAAACGGTCATATTTACGGCTTGATGCTCATGCCTTTAAATATGACCGTTTTATTATGTATGATTGTTTTTCCCATGAATACCATAAACCAAAAGTTGAGCAATGCTCTTAATTCGCTCAGCAGTAAAATATGGTTCCTTTTTCTGTTGATGAATCTCATAATGAGTGGATAACGCCAATGTGAAGGAAATGATCCCTACATTAAATAGAATAATATCAGAAATATAATGTATCTCTCCGCTATCTATTCTTTTTTGTATTTCTACATGTTTGGCATTCGGCTTGAAAATCTGATCCACATATTGCTTTGAAATATCTTGATCGAATTGCGTTTCCCGAAATAATATCGAAAATTGTTCTTTATTTTCCAGAATTTTGTTTATCATGGTGCAAACGTGATTCTCCACAAGATCATCAGTAGATAGATGGCTAGTCCCGTCTTCAGACTCCTCTTTTTCATTAGGAGTAATTGTAGCCAGAAGCAAATCTTTTTTGCTTTCAAAGTATTTATAAATAGTAGCTTCGGAAACATTGCATGCAGAGGCAATTTCATTCGTTCTTGTCATGTCAAAACCTTTGGTGGCAAAAAGCGTCCGGGCTACATTTATGATTCGTTCTTTGGTTTGCTGCCCTTTTTTCAAAAATATCAACCTTCTTTTATAAAGATAAGACCGGTTTCACCAATCTATTTCCCATGATATCTCGATGGTGCTAATCGGTCAATATTACCTTTGATCTATAGAAATCAATATTCCCAAATATCATATATAGAAAACATCGTCTGAATGCGACGATGTTTTCTTTTTCAGAAAATCATTTAAAAGATGCATAGCCATCATCAACCATGACTACACTTCCATTGATTGCATCCGCTTCTTCCAAAGATAATAGATAGACAGCATTTGCGATTGCTTCTGGCTTGATTAATTTACCGCGCATTTGACTTGCATGCAATTTATCGATGATTCCCATATCCTTATAGCCTTGTATGATTGGAGTGTCAACACCCCCTGGTGCAATGCCCACTACGCGTATTCCGTAAGCACCCAATTCCAAAGCAGCTGTCTGTGTCATCATCCTTACGGCGCCTTTAGACGCTTGATAGGCGAAAGTCCCGTGGGAAGCTAAGTAGCCAAACACAGAGGCTGTATTTATAATGACACCATTGTTACCTAGTTCCTTCATTTTTCGTCCCGCTGCCATGATTCCAAAGGCCACTCCATGCTGGTTCACACCAATCGTTTTGAAGTACCCTTCCATATCTTGATCGAGGATCATCCCACCGCCCCCGATGCCGGCATTATTAAACATGATATCGATCCTTCCGTATGCTTCCACCGCTTTATTGATTAACGCTTCAACCTCTTCAAGCTTAGAAACATCCGTTTTTACATAAATGGCCTCTCCGCCATCCGCTTTAATCCGTTCAACGGTTTCCTGTCCCATTTCATCATTAAAATCCGCAACAACGACCTTGTCCCCTTTTTCTGCGAATTTCAAGCATGCTGCTCGGCCAATTCCGCTTGCTCCTCCTGTAATAACTGCAACTCTTGCTGTCATATACATTCCCCTTTCAAGCTAAAATAAAAATGTAAGTAAATACTTACTTTTTTATTGTAGAACTATAGAATAGTAAATTCAAGCAATATATTATTTTAATCACTTTCAGTCAATAGCACATAAAAGTAAAAGCTGTCCTAATGATAGGACAGCTTTTACTTTGGTTAACAGGTTTTCAATTCTTCTTTAAATATGGATGTCTTCACCATTTCTATGAAAAGCTGCATGAAACGATCATCCCCTGTTAATTCTGGATGAAAAGCACTGACAAGGACATGTTCTTGTCTCGCAGCCACAACATTCTCTTCATAAACAGCCAATATCTCCACATCTTCTCCAATACCATCCGCGAATGGCGCCCGGATGAAAACTGCCTTAAAAGGTTCTTCCAGTCCTTTGATTGATAGTTCGGCCTCGAAACTATCCCTTTGGCGGCCAAACCCGTTTCTTTTCACGGAAATGTCCATTAGTTCAAGATAGGCCTTCTCATCACCATTCAATTCATTGGCCGCCAATACCATCCCCGCACATGTACCGAAAATAGGTTTTTTATGTTCGAAGAAAGTTTTGATCGGTTCCATAAATCCGTATCGATCCATTAGCTTTCTCATCGTAGTGCTTTCTCCGCCTGGAATGATTAAGCCATCGATTTCATGCAACTGTTCGGGTTTTTTTACTATTATTGCTTGTTGGCCGGCAGCTTTGATTTGGTTCAAGTGTTCCTCGACTGCACCCTGTAATCCCAAAACACCGATAGTTATCATATTACCATCCACGTTCCTGCATCCGTTCTGCTGGAGCTAGTTTAGAAATATCAATTCCTTTCATTGCACTGCCCAACTCTTTGGACAACCGGCCAATCAACTCATAATCGGTGAAATATGTAGTAGCTTGAACGATTGCCGATGCGAATTTTTCTGGATTCTCTGATTTAAAAATACCAGATCCCACGAATACGCCATCTGCTCCCAATTCCATCATAAGCGCTGCATCTGCTGGAGTGGCAATTCCGCCAGCTGCAAAGTTAACTACAGGCAATTTTCCTGTCCGTTTGATTTCTCTTAAAATTTCGAAAGGGGCACCGATATTTTTTGCTTCAGTCATTAATTCATCATCACTCATGATGCTCACTTTACGAATTTGGGACTGTACCTTTCTCATATGACGCACAGCTTCCACAATATTACCCGTACCTGGTTCTCCTTTTGTACGAAGCATCGATGCTCCTTCGCCAATACGGCGTGAAGCTTCGCCTAAATCACGGCAACCACAAACGAAAGGAACTGTGAAATCACTTTTTAAAATATGATATTCTTCATCGGCAGGTGTCAGCACTTCACTTTCATCGATATAGTCCACTCCCATGGATTCCAGAATCCTTGATTCAACAATATGGCCAATCCTTGCTTTAGCCATGACCGGGATAGATACAGCATTCATTACTTCCTCAACGATTCGCGGATCCGCCATTCTTGCTACTCCACCAGCAGCACGAATATCTGAAGGAACCCTTTCCAATGCCATGACTGCAACAGCACCTGATGCTTCAGCGATTTTTGCTTGTTCTGCATTAATGACGTCCATAATTACGCCACCTTTTTGCATTTGTGCCATTCCTCTTTTTACTGTGTCAGTTCCTAATAATTTTTCCATTTCTCTTCCCCCTAATATTTGCATTTTTTAGATTTGTTAGGCTTAGTATAAAAAAATGTTGACCGCATTGAAAGTGTCAGTTTTAATAAATTTAATGGGTTCAGTTAATTTTATCGAAAAAGGTGGAAACAAAATGAATATGCTAACTTGTGATTTAAATCGATTTAGTGAAGTTCCTTTGTACGAACAATTATATTCACATATTAAAAAAGAAATCATTGATGGCCGTCTACTTTACGGCACAAAACTGCCCTCCAAACGTAAATTGGCAGAGTTCCTTCAGATTAGTCAAAACACTGTCGAGACTGCATATGAACAATTAACTGCTGAAGGATACGTTGAAGTCATACCAAGAAAAGGTTACTATATTCAAACATTTGAGGATCTAGAGTATACACAAACCAACCAAGTTTCCTTGGAAAAAATTAATGATAAAGAAGGGGAAGTGTTGTATCATTTTCATCCCAGCCAAATTGATACGGAAAACTTCCCTTTTGAAAAATGGAGAAAATACACGAAAAATAAAATTGATGAAGCACATCAAGAACTTCTTTTACTGGGGGATTCTCAAGGAGAATATGAATTACGATGTGAAATTGCCCATTATTTGTATCATGCACGCGGAGTTCAATGCGTTCCCGAACAGATCATCATTGGTGCAGGAATGGAAATTTTATTGCAGCAGCTTGTCCTTCTTTTCGATAAAAATACCATTTATGGTGTTGAAGATCCAGGGTATCACTTGATTCACCGGATATTACGCAGCTACCCAAATGAAGTCCATCCACTGCAAATTGATGAAGAAGGCGTAAAGGTCAACCCAATTGAGAATTCAAAGATCGACGTAGTGTATGTCACTCCATCACATCACTTCCCTTATGGGACAATCCTATCTGTTAACAGACGGACTCGATTGTTGAACTGGGCTCAAGGTGCAGCAAACCGCTATATTATCGAAGACGATTATGATAGTGAATTTCGTTATAGTGGAAAAACAATTCCTTCCTTACAAAGTATGGATGCTGGTGAAAAGGTGATTTACTTAGGATCATTCTCCAAATCTTTGATGCCATCAATTCGGATCAGTTATATGGTTCTTCCCGCCCCATTGTTACAAATGCATCAACAGGAATTATCCTTTTACCATTCAAGCGTTTCACGGATTGATCAACATGTGTTGACACAGTTCATGAAGGAAGGGGATTTCGAAAAGCATTTAAATCGGATGAGGAAAGTTTACAGGCGCAAGTTGGATAAAGTGATCGATCTGTTTAAACCCCATGAGCAAATAAACATCATTGGTGAACGCTCAGGATTACATATCGTTCTCATCGTTAAGAACGGCATGGACGAACAGACACTTATTCAAAAGGCAAACAAAGACCATATTAAAATATATGGACTTTCCACATATTCAATCGAAAAAATTGACGAAAATCCTCCAAAAATCATTTTGGGCTTCGCGGGGATTCCTGAAGATGAATTGGAAAAGGCCATTCACCTTTTATTGAAATCGTGGGGTTTATGAAGACGTGAACTTCTTTAAGTTTGTCGATTAAAATGGGGTTCGGAATGCTCTCATCCCGATTCCCTTTCTTGATTTTAATATAAGACTTTTATTTGTGATGAAACCAAATTGAGGAATTGTGCGACACTCCTGCCAAAAGTCTGGAGCCTCCTCACCGCTAGATGCTTGCGGTGAGGAGCTTGGCAAGGAACCGGCGGGAAGAAGCCGATTTCAATATGTGGACCGCAAAAAGAATGCTACGGAGTCCGAATAATGCGGGACGGTCGAATAAAGTGCGATGTAGGACGAAAAAGTACGGTGTACGGCCGAATATTTGCTCCGGCTGAAAACAACTGAGACGTTTTTTAAAAAAATACTGCAGGCAAACTCGCTTTTCTTCGAGTTTGTCTACAGTCTGGGAAGTTCACTGTCGTGAACTTCTCAGTTTGTAGACAAAAGGGGTTCGGAATTAAAAAATTCCGAACCCCTTTTTGAGATTCCCTTTGAATTTTTGCCTGAAGTTAAGAGATTGGGGCTCTACGAGCCCACTATGTTAGGCCATTTTTGGACCTCCCCATGTCCAATTGGCCATCTTCTTTACATTAATGGCAGCGAAAGTAAGCATCGCCTGCATCGACAATTTTTTAAGTCCCCTTAAAGTTGTCCAACACATACCATGCTTTTCTTTTGCATCTGCGAATACACGCTCAATCGTTTCTTTACGTTTCGCATATATAGTTTTTACATCTTGATGATGACGCAGATGATCTGCTTCTTCCACATGTGTTTGCCAAATATGCCGTGTCACCACTTTTTGATAGTCTTTGCTTTCTGTACACTGRGATAAAAATGAGCATGTCGYACAAGTGTGTTTGGGTGATTTATACTCGCGATAGCCCTCTTTATTGGTTGTTGAGTACTTTAATAGCTCTCCCGAAGGACAAAGGTAACAATCAAAATGTTCATCGTATACATAGTCCTGTTTGCGGAAAAATCCTTCTTTGGTGCGAGGACGTGTATAAGG
>NZ_JBFUHM010000101.1:0-6549 GCF_056402395.1 Peribacillus sp. P4_B1 | reverse complement strand
GAATGAAAGGGCATAGGATTATGACCCGTTGAGACATGGGAGGGAAAGCCTCCAAGGGCAGCGTGGAAAATGCGTGCAGCATATGTAATAATATGGGATTTTTAATGGATCCCCTATTTCAATCTGCCCTCATCTTATCAAAACGGTCCTATCTCTTTCGTTCATCTAAAGCAACCTATACCATGTGGTATGAAATCCTGCGAATAAGCGAGTATTCGTGAGCATTATCTATTAAACTGAGGGAGTTCATTAAGGATGGTTTTTATACCATTAGATTATCAAATAAAATTCCTGTACAAATTAACGTCATCCCAATAATAATATGGACTTTTTTTTCATTTACTTTTGAATTCTCTAAAATAGTGAATATGATCCCAATTACGCCAATAAATACAACACTTCTTATAAAATAAGATGTATTTACAAGAAAAAGGTTAGGAAACTTCTGATAAAGACCAGATGTAACACCCATAACAAACAAAAAAAGAGGAATTCTTAACTTCCAATACATTTTTACACCTCATTTAATCGAGGAAATTAATACTTTATTTTATCATTGACCAATTCATAAATAAGTTATTGAAATCCATATCTCCAATAAGAACTTTTTACCTTCTAACGAATACCGAATATTCCATTGGATTTTCGAATCCTAATCTTTCAGCCAGCTTTATCGACGCAAAGTTGTTAACAACACAGTCCCAATTGGGTTTCAAATTTCTTTCAATACAATGTCCAATGAATATTTCTGCAACATTTTGAGCTAAGCCCATTCCTCTATACTTATTTTGAGTTGCAATATCAATTTCAGCAAATTGTGATGAACTGAATATAGATGTACACTCACTTACAACGGTATCATTATGTAACAAACAATAACCAAAACCATTCTCAAGAAAATTTGATACTGAACCCCAATATTCATTATAATAAGCTTCATTAAATTCCAGACTTTCAGTAATTATTTTTTCATCTATTCTCTTTACTATAAAATCATTGGGTGATTTCCCCCTTTTTATTGTTGAATATGTATCCTTATTAAAATGAAAAGAATATCTCTGCATTTGTCTTAACTCATTTCCAAACAACTTATTTATAACTTGATCCCATTCTTTTGATGGAGAAAACAAAGTGAATCGCATTTTTTCATTTTTTCTACTTCTAAAAATTTTTAAAAATATGCTGTCAAGACCATTGTTCCTTTCGTCTCCACCAACAGCAAAAATACCTGAATCAGTTCCAACAATAACTGTTCTCTTTAATTCATCCATATAAACCTGTCCAGGAATATAATTATTTAATACAGAGTAAGCAAATGTCGGATAAGTTTTATTATCCTTATTTTCCAGTAAATTCAAGGCCTTTTCAAATTCATTATTCATAAACTGCTCCCCTTTTGTTTTACTATTCCTCAATCTTTTTGTACTTCCCTTCTCACTAACTTGCCCCCGATAGTTCTTGATGAAAAGAATTCCGAGGCAACCTCCCTTTTTGAGGAAATATTACTTTTCACAAGAAAAAATCAAGAATAGTGGAATTCTCATTCGACGTTTATATTCACTTTCATTGCTAAATTCCTCAACTCTTGGAGTGCCTTCTCTAATATCTTCAATCTTGAATCCAGCTAGCTTTAAAAATTGATAATATTCTTCAAAAGTTCGATGATATTTAACAACCCTTTTATCAATCCAGGGTTCTATTCGTTCGCCACTATTAAAATAATCATCCACGATCCAATCTGCTTTTAAAGAAGAAGCTACTGCACTTTTTATTGATGAAGTTAATACGGGATGCTGAACACCCCCTACTTTAAGGGAACTTTGCTCAAATTCTCAGGAATAACGAGTGTTTCTTTGTAAATAATAAGGTTGTTAAACAATAAATTAAGGAGGAGTTGTATGCAACAGGATCAACAAGCTAAAGCGAAATTGGGTTCAATTATGAAACCACAATTTTCCGGAACAGATGCACGAAAAGTAAAACAAGAAATTCAAAAAGATGTAAGCGAAGGACAAGGTGCAATGACTTCCCGAGAGGCAGGAGCAATGCGCGATTAAAAAACCACTTTGAGTGGTTTTTTATTTTTCTGCGTCAATTAAACACTTTACATGTCTCATTTCAATTTGATGGAGTTGCTGCAAACTTAATGATTAAGCACGGTTGGTTTGAAAGACCACCTCAAGCCATTGACCGTGAATATCTAGCTAAAGAAGTAAAAAAATAAATATAGCAGAAACATCTAGCTCAATACGTGTACATAATGTAAAAAGTTCAATATTAATCCTGTTAAAGCAAATAATAGTCCAATGTAAAACGTCCAAGGATTATCCTCTTTTTCAGAATCAAAGGTCCGGTAAGTAATAAAACCCAATAACAAAGATACGATAGGAATAATTATATACTGTGGCCCAAAGATAAAGGATACTAGACCTAATAATAGAGTTAGCATCCCATAAGGATTTTGTCCCTTTATAGTATTTAAATGCTCAATTTCCTCCGGGGTCAGGCCTTCGTGTTCGTACTTAGTTATTATTCGTTTAAGCATCCCTTGCACATCCCTTGAAAAATGATGTATATAACAAAATCAAGCTTACCACAATTGTCAATTATTGGTCATCCCGATTTGTAAAAAAATTGTAGTAACATCACCGTACCCTCTTACAACTTCCCTTATATGAAGGAGCCCTTTTTCTGACAATGTAATTCAACGAACGCACCCGTTACTTTAAGTGTATTAAATCCCAAACTTAGCTGGTTTTGTTTAATAAGAGAGATGTGCTCAATACTAATTTTCATTTATTACAGGAATACTGCCCCATTAGTTCCATAAAGAAAACGCTGCCTTAAAGACAGTTCTGATCTTTAGCTAACGCGTCTATAAGTTGAAGAAATAATAGTCAATAGCTATCCAATAAAAGAGTAATGCACTAATAAACCAAATTAAGTAGTCCTTACGCTTTTTGTCTCTATCTCGTTCATAACAACAGTTTAGAAACTCATTTTACCATGAAATTCCAATAACTGGGTTTAAATATCATTTTAAACTATCCTGCCCCTAGTTCCATAAGAAAAGGAGTTGCTGGTTTTTTCGTTAAGCCCTTATCGCTTCCACTGTTGAAGACCGCTATAATGCCATACGTTTCGCCGCCTTTTTTATCCATTTGCTTTATCATCTCTTTAGAAACAGCGCATTTGTTCAGTATCTGGGACCGTAATTTGTCCTTTTTCTTTGGTCAAATGGTCCATATTAGGCATTGTTGTTAACGACACAATCGTAACGATTATCCATAAGACAAAGGAGAGGCTTCCCCAAATTTTTCATTTGATTTCACCTTTCTTTTATATAGGAATGAATATTCATTCCATTGTTGCGAAGCTACCCGAATCAAATGACTCTAATAGCATTCCATGCGCTTTCTTCAAGTTCTTTTAATAATTCCGGTGTCTCTGCTAGTTTCCCTGTCTCGATCATCTTAACTAACATTACAATTGGTCCATAAACCATCGCAATTAATGCAGATGACGGTAAGGGGCGAATATATCCTTTTTCCTTTCCATCCTCTATTACTCTTATAATGAAGTCCAGAAAGTCATTAAACGTTTCTTTACTATTCTCATCCAGATAATAACCATCATCATGAGAATTTATAAATATAAAAGCATTCACATTTTTTCTTGCAAAATCAAATATTCTAATTAAAATGTGGGTAAACTGCTCACGTATTATTGAATTAGAAGGAAAGTCGGTTCTTATGGCTTCAGAAAACTGAAGAACACATTTGATAAATAAAGAATTAACAAGGGATTCTTTATTGACAAAATAACGATAAATGGTCCCAGCGCCCACTTTTGCTTGGTCAGCTATCATCGGTACTGTGGTTCCATCATAACCACGTTCCGCAAAAAGTTTCATAGCTGCTTCAAAAATATCATCTTGTTTGTTTTTGGACATTTCTCTCACCTCATATCAGGAATGAATATTCATTCTGTTATTATTATAGTTTAAAGTTGTTAAAAGTCAAGTAGTTTGAAGCTATGAACAGAGGTACTGTCAGAAAATGCGGATTTACACAACCAGTACTAAAAAAGCAACCCCTCAGTGATATCAAAATAAGATTTTTTAACCGTACTGAGTGTCATACAAATAAAAAAATTCTATTTCATAGTAATCTCTTTTTGGTGCACGTACTCAATAAATCCATTAACAACTTCCATATATTTTTGTTCGACTTTTTGTTGATCAATTGTTTGGATTTGGCGTTCTTTCATAATCCACTTACCATCAATCATTACATGTTTGATAGAATCTTCTTTCAAGTAAAGTAATAAATTATGCAGCAATGTAGAATAATGCTCTGTTTCGAGTAATGGTAAAAGAAAATCTTCTTTTTTTCATTTTTTAATACATTATAAATCTCCGTTCTATCTTTATGTATTTATTAAAAATAAAGTTTGATCAAAAATCTCCCTTTAACCCTAAAAAAAACAGCAAATAAAAAATCGTTATTCTGAAAAAGATTGATCATTCCTTATTGAACTAAAGCACCCCTTAGTTCAACAACAAAATTTATTATTATCCTATTACTTCTCCCAAAGCTCAATACGTCTTCCCTCTGGATCTTCAATCCAAATAAACTTTCCAAATTCATTAATCGTCTTTTCCCTAACAAGGGGAACGCCCAGTTTTTCTAGATGTTTGATACTGTCACCCAAATTTTCAACTTGAAAGTTTAACATCACTTGTTGTTCTGTTGGAAAATAGGGGTCACTTTCAGAAAAGAAGGAAAAGATAGTTTCATTGCCTGATTGTGGTGTAATAATGGTACCATTCCAATTTTCAATTTCAATGTTCAGGACTTTACTATACCATTTTTTTATATCCTCTAGATTTTTAGTCCTCCAAAAGATTCCCCCAAAACCCTTTATTATCATAAGAATCTCCTTCCTATCCCATTAGTTATTTATTTAAATTCTAGTTTTGAAAGCGAATTCCTTCTTTCAATAACCTTCCCCGTCAGCCATTCATGAAGCGCAAAGATCAGCGCTTCACCACAGAGAATGAAAATTGGTCCCTATATCGATACTGTTTTAATGGCTGGTGAAGAAGGTCGTTGAATTGTGGTGCCTTGGAGCCATCCGTTAGTCACTCCAACGACCACGGTGTACCACCGACTGTGACACTTCTTTGGAAATTAAAAATTTGGAGCTAAATCTTTTGCTTGTGCAATAGCATTTTCTTTAATTTCTTGTGCTTTATCAGGCATTGCCGCATGTCCTTCAACGAATAAACCTTCAAAAGAAGGAACTCCGAAGAATTGCATAATGATATTTAGATATCGGTGACCCATTTCCATTTCAGCTAATGGCCCTTCGGAAAAAATACTACCGCGAGCTTGAATATGTATGGCCTTCTTATCAGTTAAAAGGCCAACTGGACCTTGTTCAGTGTATTTAAATGTTTTACCAGCAACAGAAACGGAATCAATATATGCTTTCAATACTGGTGGGAATGAAAAATTCCATAAAGGTGTTACAAATATATATTTATCGGCAGCTATAAATTGCTCACATAACTCTGAGAGTCGGCCAACTTTTGCTTTCTCTTCCGACGAAAGTTCTTCAAATCCCTTTCCAGATTGAAGTTTCCCCCAACCACTGAAAACATCCACATCAATTTCAGGAATGTTTTCCTTATAAAGGTCAATGTTTACAATTTCGTGGCTAGGATTTACTTCTTTATAAGTTTCAATAAATGCTTTTCCAACAGCCATACTGTAAGATTGAGTGTCATCATGAGGATGAGCTGTAATGTACAATACCTTTGTCATTTTGTATCTTTCCTTCCCTTCTATATCTTTGAACATTCTAGTTTGTGTAATAAATTAACATTTATACAATTACCTCGTGATTAATCTAAAGCCTAAGGTACAAAGTGTATAGAAAATAATAATCAATAAATGTTAAAAATTTTAGGAATCTTAGGGGGCAACAATTATGAAAAAAGTTTGTATGACGGGAATCCCACCCGCTATATGATACGACCTATGCTCGGCCGCACGCACCTGTTCCTTATTTTTAAGCGACCATATAATAATTCCGACCCAATAAATTGCTAAAAATATTTAGCTTGAAGGATCCATAAATTCACCTCTTATAACACTTTTCAATAATCAATGTTTAACAATCATACTTTCACGATTCTGCCCGTAGTGGCATAAGAAAAAGGCTGCCTCAGCAACCTTCACCTTTTAGTTGATTAAAAATTAATTCCGACTCAATCAGTTAAAATAAAGGAGAGTACATATTAGCCATGTGGTATTATCCCCTACAGGTAGACAGAGTAAAAAGAGAGCATGATAAAATGTTCTTAACAGTCTATCTGAGAGGGGATTTTTCTATGGCAAAAAAGGGGCAAACGTTTCAAACATATACAGAAGAATTAAAGCGAGAAGTTGTTCGTTTGAAGTTGGAGGAAGGCTGGTCATATCGTCGGCTTCGTGAGCGATTTGGTATCAAAAGTGATGCACAAATAGCGAATTGGGTAAAGAA
>NZ_JBFUHM010000100.1:0-6759 GCF_056402395.1 Peribacillus sp. P4_B1 | reverse complement strand
GCCATAGCGGTGGGCTACGGCCTACTAGCATGCAAAATTTTAGCGGGGTGACAATCCCAATCTCAAACGGGGGCGACGGCTGCCTGCTCCGTCCTCAAACAGGTTATTTTGCAGCCTTGTGCACAATAGGTTATTGATTATTTTTATTATATATCGTGCGATCCTTTAAGATGGAGGCCGCTTTTTCCAAAAACAGGATTGTGAAGAATTACACTTAAACTACCATGAAAATTAAACACTAATAATCAGGAAAAAGACCATATTAAATAAAGCGCAAACTTCAATTTTTTGAAAAAGAGAGCAGCACCCTATTAAAGTTCTCCAAATAAATCGGTGGTTAGGATGCTTCTGAAATATTTACGAAGGGGGATAGGGTGGGACAACAAAACTTGCAGCTTGGAGATTTTTATTAAAAAGTTAGAGAAAAGGCGACTTAATTGTCGTTTTTATTTTGCACTCAGAATAAAGGTTTTGAATTACATATTCTCTTATTCAACGTAGCATCGTTCTAGTGAAATACATAAGTAATTTTTAAAAAAACTACTCGGTATGAGCGTCAAAAAGAACAATCATCAAAGACTAGGAGACAAATTTATTAGTTACTATAGTGAAGTTTACTTCTTAATTATTTTAGGAATAACCTCGATAGAATATATATTTTAATCTAATACTCAAGTTTACAAGGTGACCTAATATAAATGTTTTAAAATGATTTGATTGTGATTCGAATTGTATACGTAATCAATTAAAGGAGGTATGGTGATGTGCACCGATAAATCAATAAGTGGATTTAGGAGAGAATTGGATGACATACTTGAAACAATTCGTACGTAATCGGAGAAGAAGGGAAAAGACCGAGGTATTAACCGCACTCATTCCAGAAAGCTTGTACGGTGATTTCAAAGGTTACTGTGACGAACTGAATTTATTTATCAGTGAAGAGATTTGTCTGCTGAAAGAACGTGAAATGACAGGATATCTGGAGAATTAGCAATCAAGGACAAATACAAAATGAATGATGATGTAGTCAATGTAAATACAAAGGTAGTCAATAAGATTGCAAAAGATGTAATTCAAATACAAATAGATTCGTAACGACACAATGGCAAGTAGACGCACAGCTTCCATGTCCTTATAGTGGTCAGTGGGTGGCAGCGACTAACTTTTCCAGACATGCCAAACGACACTTAACAACCACACAGGATATCTTCACGAATGAAAAGTTTATAGATAAAATCAAAGAAATGATCCAGGCGAAAAAAGCTGAAATATGAACTAAATAAGTTGTAATTTTGGATTAACAATAGTTTAAGAATAAAGGGTACGTTCATTGCTATAAATCAGTTTTCATAGTTGTACCTGTAAATATGTATCTGTAGTAATTTACCTTAATGCAAGTGGTAACCTACTTGGTCTCGAGTGTTAAATTTAAGAATGTTTATTGAGAAAATATTTTTAATTATCTGATTAATCAATATATTAACCATTGCCATTTTGTAGCCTGTAGTATAAAATTCTATGAAACTCTTTCTTTTCGCAATTAGTTTCATAGACTTTTTTTAAGGGGGATGGACTTTGAATTGGAAAAAGAAAATTAGCATGCCATTATTATCTGCTGGACTTGCATTTAGTGCGTTTACACCCGGAGTTATAAGTCATGTGAATTTATCTCAAGAAGTTAAGGCTTCTGGAAAAGAGGGAGCACCAATTGATTTAGGGATTGCAAATGATGACCGGCTAATTGAGATGTTAAAGAAAAATGGAACGATTCCAAAAGATGCGACGGCCACAGAAGCAGATAAGGCATTACAAAAGTATTTACATAAGCTAGCGACGGCCTCGGAAACTAATAAAAAAGAAAATTCTTTTGAAAAGAAGCAGGCCGCACTAAAAGAACAAGTTAAAGCAAAAATGGCTAGTAACGGTCTAAATGAGGGAAAAGGAAACAAGTCAGGGCAAGCAAAGCAAAATACTGTTTCCTCTGTCAAAAAAGAAGATTGGGATGGTACGGAAAGGAAAGACGAGGTCCTCGTTCTATTAATTGATTTTCCTAATCTTCCACACGGACAATTAACTTCCGATGAAACAGACATGTATTATAGCGGACCCGATGCATACTCCAACCAACATTATCAGGATATGATTTTCGGTGAAAATGGCTATGTCGGTCCGGATGGTAAAAAGAAGATCTCCATGAAACAGTATTACGAGCAACAGTCCGGCGGCAGTTATACGGTGGATGGTAAGGTTGCCGGCTGGTATACAGCCAAACATCCAGCTGCTTATTACGGTGCTCATGATGAAAATGCCGGTAATGATAAAAATCCAAGAGCACTTATTCGGGAAGCCCTTGCTGATGCGGCTAAAGATCCTTCAATTGATTTGAATCAATATGACAAAGAAGATCAGTTTGATTTGGACGGTGACGGCAATATGCGCGAACCAGATGGAATCATTGACCATGTCATGGTCATTCACTCTGGTGTCGGGGAAGAAGCAGGCGGCGGTAAAATTGGTGAAGAGGCAATTTGGTCTCACAGCTGGGATCTAGGCGGTCTCTACCCAATTCCCGAAACAAAAGCGGATGTAAACTATTTTGGTGTCGATAATTTGTTAGGACTAGCCTATACCATTGAACCAGAAGATGGAGCTGCGGGCGTATTTGCTCATGAATTCGGTCACGATTTAGGCTTGCCGGATGAGTATGACACCCTTTACAGCGGTTTAGGTGAACCAGTCAGCTACTGGTCACTCATGTCAAGTGGAAGCTGGACAGGGAAAATTCCAGGTACGGAACCATCTGGCTTCAGTCCATATGATAAAGAGTTTTTACAGCAAACGATGACAACAAATGACTTTATGCCAAACTGGCAGTCAGGAAGTCAAATAAACGTAAATGATGTTACTTCTAAAGGAACAGAGTACTTGCTTGATGAAGCAAGTACAAAAGGCACAAATGATGATGTTGTTAAAGTAAATCTTCCTGAAAAGGAGATATTAGTTAATACGCCTGCAAGTGGGAAGTCAGAGTACTTCAGTGGGAGTGGAAATAATCTAAGTAACAAAATGAACACGACTATTGACTTATCCAATGCTACTTCTGCTCAGCTTACATTTAAAACCTGGTACTCTATCGAACAAGATTATGATTATGCTACTGTTCGTGTCAATGGTCAAACGGTTCATGGTAACATCACAACGAATGATGATCCTCAAGGGTCAAATCCAGGCAATGGTATTACAGGAGATTCCGGAAACAAATGGGTAGATGCAACATTTGATTTATCTCAATTTGCTGGCCAAAAAGTCCAATTAAGCTTCAATTATGTCACTGATGGCGGATTGGCAATGGCTGGTTTTTATGTTGATGATATCAAGGTAAGTGCGGGTGGCAGCACAATTCTGTCCGATGATGCGGAAGGAACTTCACCATTTACTTTTGTAGGTTTCTCCAAATCTGATGGCAAAAAACATGCAAGTCAGTATTACCTTCTTGAATGGAGATCCCATAACGGTTCTGATTCAGGTTTAGCCAATGTGAACCGTAAAGGAACCATGTTATCTTATGATCAAGGTTTAGTAGTTTGGTATGTTGATAACTCCTACGATAACAACTGGACAGGTCCAGACTACCACCCTGGTGATGGTTTCTTAGGTGTTGTCGACGCCGACCAGCACAATAATATCTGGCATAATAAGGACTGGAAGGATCCAAACGGTGTATATGATGTTAATAAAGTCCTTGGGTCAAACAGCTATCAAATGCATGATGCAGCATTTAGCTTAAACAAAGGTAGTAAAGTGACCATTGGTGATTCTTCTTTCTACTTGAAAGATAACTTTACTCAAAGCAATGCCATGTTTGATGATAATCAGAATTACAGTAATACCCAAGCTCCTGACGTTGGCCGTAATATTCCAAAATTCGGACTAAAGGTTCGCGTAGTTGGCCAAAGTGCTGACGGTACTGTAGGTAAAATTTTACTTTATAAATAATAAGGTGGTTCTCTTATTTAAAGTGTATCCCTTGTAAAGGGTATTTAAAAAAAAGCTAGAAAGCATTGAACAGATGATCCCTGTATTGTGAAGTGAACCCAATAAGTTAGACAAAGTATTTTAAGCAGCTACTAAGGATTGGATCCTGTATTTTACAGGACTCAATCCTTTTAGTTTTGCTTACTTCATACTTCTAAGCTACATTTTTAAAAGATTCATGACCCTCAATAAAAAAATGAACGGCAGCTAGCTTAGTTTCTAACGAATATTTTCTCATAAAAAAACCTCCCCAATAGGCAAACAGATTTTATTTTTTAATCTGTCTACTTATTGGGGAGCGTATCATTGTTAATTGTGACTAACAATTGGGGTGCAGTTCATACTGAGGGGCTCTGTTTTTTCAAAGCCGATAATTAATGCTCTACAGGAATGCTAAAGGGGGCAGCATTCCATATGTTCAATTCAATTTTCCTCACTTATTATAGGTGGTTCTCGTTGTTAGCTTGTAATAAAGTTTGATCAAAGGCATGCTTCAAAAATTGATTTTTCAACAGAAGAAATCCAAACATTTTGAAAAAAGTTTGGTCAAAATGCTTGGGTTGTTTTTTGCTAGTGAATGATTTTTTATAAAAAAGTTTAATGTTGTTTTAGAATAAAGTTGGTTCAAATAAATGCAAATAACCTCGATAAAAGAACAAAAAGAAAGTGCGTGTTTTGAAAAAGATTGATCAAAACTTGCTCTTGAAATATTCTAACAAACTATTTTTGTATAAATAAGTTTAATCAAGTCGTGACTTTATTTTATCTTCAAAATTGAATATTACAAAATTAATCCTGTGTCATTCAAACTTAAACATCTTCTTTAATAGCAGGAAAACCTAATGGTCTTATATATTCCCATATATGAGTGCATTTCGTTAAAGTATTTCCTATTTCCCCAATAAAAAGCCTAATTTCTCAATTTATTGTAGAGGAATTAGGCCTTTTTTCACTACTTCATTAAAGCGCCTTATAGTTTAATGACTTGATTTACTGATTATACTTTCAATCATTCACTTTGAACTACATAGATATAGTTTTTGTTGCAACTGTTTGTTGAAATGCCTGATCATGCTCAACAATAACCATTGTGGGATTAAATTGTTGAATAAGCTCTTCAATCTGCATACGCGAATAAATATCAATAAAATTTAATGGTTCATCCCATATATATAAATGAGCTTTTTCACATAAACTTTTAGCGATAAGCAGCTTTTTCTTTTGTCCACCAGAATAATGAGATATATCTTTCTCAAATTGAATTCGCTCAAAATCCATCTTACGTAGGATAGATTTAAATAATGTCTCATCAATCTCATGCTCTTCAATAAAATCTGATAACGATCCTTTCAAATGAGAAGTATCTTGTTGGACATAGGAAACGATGAGTCCTGAGCCTAAATTAACTGAGCCTGTATGCTGTATCGGATGTCCTAGAATTAGTTTTAGGATACTACTTTTCCCACTTCCATTCTTTCCATCAAGTACAATTCGGTCACCTTGTTCAACTATAAAGCTAATTGGCTCATTCACTATTTGGTCATCATACTTAACAGATACATCAGCCAAAACAACCAATTCATTTGACTGGAATTTCAATTGTTCTAATTTTAACGAATCAGTTTTCTCTACATTTTTTAGTAATTTTGACTTTTCTTCAATAGCTTTTTGTTTCCTTGATTCAAGGTTCTTCGATCTCTTCATCATCTTGGCCGCTTTATGCCCTACAAAACCTTTGTCCAACTTGGAACCAGAATTCCTTGTCCCGTTTTTAGTGGCTTCCACTTGATGAGACCAACCTTCTGAACGCTTTGAAGACTGTTTTAATCTCCCTATGTCTTTTTGTAGACGCTCATTTGTTGCTTCTTCGTGTTCCTGCTGTCTATCAAAATTTAACTTCCAAGAAGAATAGTTACCACTTTGGACTTCAATGTTTGCTCTATTTATAGATAAGATATGGTCAACGCACCCGTCTAAAAAGATTCTGTCATGTGAAATTAAAATAAATCCTTTTTTCTTCCTTAGATAATCAGAAACCATCTTTCGTGCATCAGTATCTAGATGATTTGTTGGCTCATCAATTAATAGAAATTGACCCTCATTCAAAAACAGTGCAGCAAGCAATACCTTTGTTTGTTCTCCATTTGATAATGTTTTAAATGGTCGGTACATGACCTCGGCATCAACATTTAAATAGGATATTTCACGAAGAAATTCCCAATCTTCTGCTTGGGGACAAATTTCTTCAAGGATTTCATGAGTAAACTTGTTCTTATCTGAAACTGGGTAAGGGAAAAAATTAAATTCTACCGAAGAAGTGATTTTCCCACTATACTCATAATTCCCTAATAATAAATTAAAGAATGTCGTTTTTCCTCGTCCGTTTCTACCGATAAATCCTAGTTTCCAATCCGTATCCATTTGAAAGTTTACACCTTCAAAAATATTATCAAAGCTACCTGGATATGAAAAAGTTAAGTCTTGAACTTTTATCATTGACATAATAATTCCTCCTTTATATATCGACACTTTTCATATAAAGTCGGAATATCCATCAATTTATTAATTCCTCCATATAAGTTTGATGGATACTAACGACTTATATAGAGCATGAATCGTCTACACTTATCTGGACAGATATTTTAAGGGCAGCTACACTTAACTTATTACAGATAAGGAGCACTCAAAATGACGAAAAGAGAACGCCGTACATTCACTTCCGAA
>NZ_JBFUHM010000099.1:0-6834 GCF_056402395.1 Peribacillus sp. P4_B1 | reverse complement strand
GTCCTATTCTAGACAAAACCCTTAATAATGTTTATTGGCTCCATCATGGGTTAGTAAATCTATATGAACGATATACAAAACTACGTCAGACTTAAACTGAACCGCCGTATACCGAACGGTACGTACGGTGGTGTGAGAGGTCGGAGGCTAGGCGCCTCCTCCTACTCGATTTATGGAACTAAAGGCGAAGTTTAGTTGAAGAAGAAGAATAAAATGAGATTTCTAGAAGCCGTCAATAAAAAAAGAACATGAATATGTCCTTTTTTTACGGCTCTTTGTGTTCATACTTCACCAACTTGATTGGAGCGTAATCTTTCGGTAAGTCTTTCATCAATTGGCGACTAGGTTCAACTGCAAAATAAAGAGTATCTCTACCTAACACTTTTTTATCTGTTGTAGGTGACAATGACACTTTTAGCATATATGAGAATTTATCGCTAAAATCATTACCAAAATAGATAGAAACCATTCCATAATCGGGGTCTTCACTTGACGGACCATAGCCAGTAGGTTTTAATCCCTTGCTCTTATAATAACTTTGAAAAGCTTCCATTATTTCCTTGTGGTATAAATCCGTTATAAAATAGCTGAAGTATCTGTTATTGAAACTATTTGCTTCGGGAAAATTAGGTATTTCATTTTCCTTATTATTGTTTGATGCAGAAACGTTTGTACTTATTGTGAAACTAGAAACTAAAAGTATTATCATAATAAATCGTTTTATTTTCATATAGGACCTCCCATTTTAAAGTTAATATGCCCTATGTAAATTATTTTAATTATTAGGTTTTTTCTCTTTAAGCAAATGTGTCAGGTTAGCAAGATTGTGAAGGTTTGTACTTAAACTAACGGGTGCGTTAGCGCCATAAGAAGGCCGCCATTTGGCGGCCTTTTAAACGTACGATCAAATTTACACTATCATACATTCGAATTCAAATAAAGAAATACCCTTGTTCAACTAATTTTACTTTAAAAAAATATCTTTGGATTGCCGATTTCCTAAATCACACGTCTGATATTTAAAAATTTTCCTTCTTCTTTTGGCTACGAATTTATACATATTGTCTCTTATTATTTTTGGGACTAACTTAAGAATAAATAGCGGCTTAAAAATATAATTAGTCGACATTAATAAATGTATGACTGCATCTGAATATATATATTGTTTTTGTTTTTTTATAAATATCATACTGTCTATATTTTTGTTAACCTTGTAGTTGTTTTTAGTCCATTGACTTTCAAAGTCTGTTATTTTTAATTTTTTATTAGTATTGATATCTATAATAAATCTTATAAATCGACTACACATATTACAATCACCATCATAGATTAAAACTAGCATTATTATCACCTCACAAGGGTTATGTACTCAACCGCGATATTGTAGATAGCATGGAGAGAACCATTAAAACTAATAGAATACTAAATATAACAAGCCTCTCTTTTCTTAAAATAAAACATAGGAATACACTAATGAAAGCAATCTTATAGACTAGATCTAAAATGAGATTGTCCAAAAAGAAACTCATTATCATAATTATTACAGAGGGGTAAAGAAGCCCTTTTTTTATTGAATTTAAGACACCTCTAAGTCCGTTTTCTTTTGTCTTCCAATTTCCGATTAGATTATCTGATTTAACTGTAGTAATAGAAATATCTAAATCCCCATTAAACTTTACATATGCTGGTTGCAAATAAGGAGCGTTACCATTCAAAGATTCTTGTCCCCAATAAAAGGGTGCATCATTAATATAAAACGGTTGCAACAACATTGATTTGTCCACACTATCATTATAAGAAGGTGAAAGTTTTATTTCTGCATCTCTAGAAAAAACAACTCGTTGTCCCTCTGTTTGGCCAAAATATTTTTTCCAATGCATGGTCTTTATGTTACTAGTTAAAAAACTAAAGCAATTTTTTCTTAGTATATTGGCCATACTTGTGTCTACCGGAAACCAGCCCACACCGGATAAAAAAATTTCGTTCCAAGCATGACCGTTCATTTTTCCATCTGACCATCCACCAAAAACCGTCCTTGTGGGTATTCCAATAGATCTACATAATGAAGAAAATAAAAAGGAGAATTCTCCACAATCTCCTTTTCTTTCTTTTAAAAAAGATAGTGTACCTCTACTACTCGGAGGATATTTATATTTGTAGCTTTTCACAATATGTTTAAAGATTTCATATGCTTGATCTTTTTCGCTCTTTTCACCTTCAGTAATTTTCTTTGCAAGAGTTGTTGTTTCTTCATTAATAGGAGAGAAAATGGTATTTCTTAAATAATATTTTTTTTCTTCATTTGTCAATGAAGTACAATGATTTTCGGGCTTATACCAGTCCACATCAAAGTTAAAATGTATTTTCTCATTTTTTTGGAGGATGAAATAACTTAAAATCTCCCCTGTTGGAACTTTATGTACTTGGTTAGTTTTTTTTGATTGTTTGATGACTTTTTCCGGAAGTATCATCCATAATTCCACTTTATTACTTAGTGTGTTTTCATACCAATAATCAATATTTATAGACTTCTTCAATCATATACATCTCCATTCCAACTTATTTTCTTATTGTTGAATTTACATCGACTTTTGAATAGGTTCTGTCACTTCGTTTTTTTTACTAAATTTTAACATTTTCCGTTTAGAAAATGTATATATTTTTTTGTAATCATTATCGCTTATAAGTACAGTGTCAATTAATACCATAGTTAATGAGAAACTTATTAATCCCATAATGAAAGCAATACCTAAATGCATTGGAACTATTAATAATAGCGCGATGTATTTTGTTATTTTATTAAATAGAAGAAAGGGGAAAGCCACTTGTAACATCACTGTGAAATAAGTTCCAAATACTATTAAAATATCAGAAGATAGTATCAAATTACTTATCCAAGGTAAATTGAATTCTTTAACTTGTAAAATGTAATAGAGAGCAGTGCCATTTTGCCATGGTTCTCCCATAACCTTATATAAGGACGAATTTAAATATAAAATACATAATTGTAGTATTATAGAAAGGATACCGATATTATGTATTATGTTGACGTAGATATTATCTTTTTTACTCTTTTTAAGGTGCTTATCGATGGATAGATATTCATTGCTTTTAACAAGTATCAAATAGACTGATATTATGAGCATAAGATTGTACCCGCCGTCTAGTATAGAACCATTTTGGTGGTAGATGGAATACAGAAAAATATAATTTAGTATTGTCATAATTCTTGTCATATAGCCCAAAATAAATAACATTGTTATTACAATCCCTAAATGAAAAATGAGTTCGAAGTACATTGTAGAATTACTAAAGCTATATAGGGTAAGGGGGTTTGTTTGTTGAGAATAGTCTGTATTAGTTAAACCGTCAGGTCCCCAAAGAAATCTTCGTTGGGAGTAATTTATAGCGTATGTATAGAGAATTATTATGCCAAAACCTACCCTTAAAATGCTAGCACCTATTAATGATCTTTTAATTGAAACGAATCTTATTATTTTATCTAACACCTACAACTCCTCCTTGAACAGGTTCCCAACCATATGTAATATAAGATTTTTTGGGCTTATAATCTCTATCATTTCTTTTTGAAAAAGGGATGGGTTTTTCACTTAATACTCGAACTCTAATTTCGTGAATTTCTTGCTTTTTAAATTGTTTTTCCGCAAAATAATATCCAAAGTTATACAACTGTTGTATTCCATCTTTTTGATGAGATGATATCTCTTTATTTTTATTGATTTGTTGCTGGTGATTTACTTCAATCTTTTTTTGTTCAATTTTATCAAAAAGCTCATCTGATTGAATGGATTGCATATATGTACTAGTCCCTATTCTTACTAGTTTATTTACCGGAGAGAATCTATTACTATGATTTGCATCGTACAAAGGTGTCGAGATGTCCATCCATTTCGACTGTTTTTTAGATTTGTCTTTCACTTGAATATTAACGTAGTAATTATTTGATAATGGATTTGGAGCGAATAACATCCAATTTTGAGTAAAAAGAGGTTCCATATAAGCTACAACAAAATCATTTAGTTTATTTTTAATTGGGTTAAATGGTAGTACATAGATTGCAGTCATAGTGAAATGAAAGAGAAAAATTGTAATAACGATTCCGAAAAAAATCTTTATTTTCATGATTTATTCCTTTCCTGATTATATTAGAGTAAGAGCCTCAATCAAATTGATTGAGGCTCTTATCCTTTTAGAATTTAATCAAAAGCTAGTTCCGCATCTTGTCCTGATACATTAGAACTTAAAGATTTCCCTTTGGATATTTTGGTATATGCATCTGCCCCAGCTGCAGCACCAAATCCAGCCCCAACAACTTTAGCTGCTGATGTCGCTACTCTTACTCCTGCTGCTGCGACTCTAGCTGCGGCACCAATTGCTGCTATAGCAGGAAGAACTTTCGGCTCAACAGCGGATGTTTGTTGTGCGCCTTCAAAGTTACGACTTTCTACCAATGAGATACTTGACGTAGATGCTGAAACAGTAGAAACACCCACAAATAAAGCTAGAACAACAAGAAAAAGACTGATGAATTTTTTCATAAATGTAAAAATATCCCTCCATTAGTAGTATTTTGGAATTATATCCATTATTATACTAACACACAAAGTTAAAATAGTCAGTTTAATATATTATAATTTTCAAATAAAGATAGAAAAATTCTATTATCGATATTACAGGGGCTGTATCAGGCATAATTTTGTGTCTAACTTATAGGAATCACTTCACGAGGCCAACTTACTAGATTAGTGGTTATGTTAACTAAAAAAAGAAATAGTCTGCCGATTGGCGGCCTTTTGAACGTGTGATTCTTACAATAATCATACATTCAAATTTAGTGAAAAAAACTCGTGTTTAACCAACTGAGAATAAAACTATATGTAATTTTGTGGTAATATAAATGGTAGTTAGCGTTAAAGGGGGTATTTATGAGGTACTTAACGTTCAAACCAGAATACATATCAATTTCTATAGGCTTTTTATTAGGAATCGTTCTTCTTATAGGAATAATTAGTAAATTATTTTCGATTATAGATATAGCTACTGTTTCTCTCATAATATCTTTACTTTTTGTGTTTAGTTCTGATATAAAAAAAGGCACTTTTAACAATCAGAAAAACAAATTATCTGTTAAATATGGCATTTACATTGGGTTATTTTGTTTATTAACCTATGTATAATTTGAATTTATACTTATTCTATTAGTTATATGAGGTGCGTTAGCAACGTAAGGAGTTCGCCAATTACCTTGTTCAACTAATGGAGCAGGATTGTTTAATAGTGAAACTTTATTTTTTCTGATCCGTACATAAGGTACGATTTTATACAACTGGTGCCTTAACTGTATAAATTATAAAATAAGGAGTGTTAAATATGTCGACAGAGGTTATAACCATAGTAGCTATAGTTTCTATGGTTATATGGATTGCGGTATCCCGAGAGCTTGTAAAAACTTCAAAAGAGAAGAACGGACGAAAAATAATAACTTTAATGTCTGCGGGCGCCTTATCAACACTAATACTTACCATTTCACTTTTTCAAAATATCCAATTCTAAAAATTATGGTCTAAAAAATAATATTTTGATGGCCGATTCTTACACATCTAAAAAGCAGGCACAAGGTCAGCTTCCTCAAACAAATGTTATGTTAACTAAACGAAAGAAAAGGCTGCCACGTGGCAGCCTTTTTGAATACGGGTAGAGTCAGGAAAGTGCGGATTTACAACGCTAAGCATTTTGACACAAGTCTTATGAGACATCATAAATCCTAATGTAGAGGTGGTTTGATTATGTACCAATAGGCTTTACTCTATTGAGATTGTGAAGTTTCCTACTTAAACTAACGGGGCAGGATAGTTGAAGAAGAAAACCTTGATTGTTCAGGCGTTTATTATTATGTATGATACAAGTAAATAAACACCATTTAAGATAGAAAGAGGATGAAGTATTCTGGATAAAACAAAAGTAATGGCTTACTTTAGTGTATTTGGTGATGAATTTCCTTTGGAGGTTGTAACCGATATTCTTGGTATTGAACCTACAAAAACTTACAAAAAGGGAGATATTATAGAAAAAATTAATAATCCCAATCTTGTATCAACCAAAATTAGACGGAGAAAAGAAACCGATTGGACTTTAAGCACTGGATATCAGGAATCATACGATATTAACAACCAGTTGAATACAATTCTTAAATCTCTTGAAGGTAAAACGAAAGAATTAAAACAACTAAAGGAGAAATATAGTTTAGAGTTTCTTTTTATGATTGTAATTCAAGTAGAAAATGACGAAAAGCCCGCAATGTATTTACAGAAAAACATTGTAGATTTTGCCAGCTTAATTCAAGCAGAAATCCACTTTGATTTATATATATTTAGTTAAGAAAATTATTAGTTTTCTTGTTCAACTATAGCTAGCTGAGGAATCAGAGCTGTTTTTAAGGCAGCTTTTTCTTGTGTGCCAGGCATGGCAACTATCTAGGTGGTGAAAGTCCACTGTGGGGGTACACATCGACCAACCACTAAGGAAGCGCAAGGTACTTATCGTGAGGTAAGGGCTGGAGGAAGCGTGGAATAAAATCTTGGCTCGACGAACAGGAATCTGATACTAAGGMTCKATAAAGGGATTAAACTCCAAGACAAGTTAAAGTCCAAAAGATGTGCGTAACTTTATAGAGTAAATCAGGCGAGYAAAAGAGGAAAGATAGGTGTCTTACCCTGGGAGGTCTTGCGGATGTACAGAAGTACAGTCGAAAAAGGTTAGTCGCAAGAAGTCAGCAGAAGCCATAGTAATGAAATAATTTCATGAAGGGCTGAA
>NZ_JBFUHM010000098.1:0-6946 GCF_056402395.1 Peribacillus sp. P4_B1 | reverse complement strand
CTCTGGTTCATAGCTTTGTACAAATAAACGCAGTACTTTTAGAATTCGTAAAAATGGCGATGCGAAAGTGGTTAAAGGGAGGCAGGTTTAATTTATCTTTGTAAGATGGAATGATTGATAGAGATAGCAAAAGAACTACAAACTTTTTTATGATAACTAGATTCTATATCGACGCTATTAAGTACTTCAATTATTGTAGAAGAAGCATCTACTGAGGTTTAAGCAGATGCTTCTTTTACTAAAAAGTTATTATCGTAACCAGCAATAAATCCTTATGTTTTTATTTATTCTGCATTAGATAGTGAAGATTTTTTCTCCATCTTCATTATAATAAATCCACTCCAGGCAAACATTAAGGATGCAAGATAAAAGATGCTTCCAATCGTTAAAAAGTCGACTAAATATCCGGTTGCAATCACGGCAGCTGCAGCACCAATGGATGTCCAAACATGGTAGTTTCCAATTTCCTTACCCGCAGTTGTTTTCTTAACATACCTTGCAAGTACCGTTTTTTCAGTATTTTTTTGAACAGCCCCAAGAACCCCCATAATAATCTGCAGGAGATAGACATGCCAAATTTCATATGCGAGAGGAAAGGCAAGAAGGATAAGTGCCATCCCCCATGAATAGATAAGGAGAAATGCTTTGTCACCGGCTTTATCCGTTAATTTTCCGATTAAAGGGTAACTAAGTGCTGCAGTCAGTGAGAATATGCCATATGCCCATCCGAATTGCGAATAGCTGGTACCTACATTTTTGATTAGCAAAATATAAAAAGGGAAGATCATGCTGGCAGCCATTCCAACAGTGCCTTGGTAAAAAACGAAACGTTTATAATTCATGGATGGTACTCCTCATAGAAAAGATTCATGAAGCGGTTATCAGGATCATATTTCTTTTTTAATTGAAAGAATTCCTTAGTGCGCGGATAGGCTTCAAATAATTGTGTCTTGGTTGGATACCCATAATAGGGCAAATAGTAGCTGCCATTATGGTCAAGCGTCACATTGATCATGTCGCGGATGACCCTTCCCGTATTTTCCTTACTTTCGTTATCTGTCCCTTGATTGATGAGCATTACTAGAGCGAACATATCATCTTTGGCATAGGACATGAGTGATTCATCATTATGTTCCACATAACGAATTGTAATATTTAATAAATTAAAATCTTTTTCATCGAATAAAGTTTTTCTTAGATCATCGATATAATCAGCAAATTGATCAATCGGAACGAAGTATTCTTGCAGCACTTCAGTTTTGGAGGGATTGCTGTAATCCATAAAGGCAGAATCCGACCGCATCACATTGTTCCTGGAAACCAAGTTACCATCAATATTGGCCGTGTAAGTCTCCTGAGTTTCCCAAAACCTTTTTTTACCCCAGTCATTATAACGCGATAGACCAAGAAAGAATTTAGGCACGGCAACGATCGTTTCCCGTTTGAGAGTATTGTAGTTTGATAGCTGTGCTTGGTCATTTGCCCTATAATAATCCGTTACATACATTTCGTCCAAATAGGAGCCAGGAGCAACAGATATTCTTGCCAGATGCATTTTGACATCATCGTTTTGAAGAACGTCTCTTTTAAAATACGATGTATATTCATCATAATGGAGTGATTTAGTTTTAATTTTATAAAGTTCGTCATCGGTAAGGTGGAGTGTCACATCAAGTATCACTCCAAATAAACCGTATCCGCCAATAACCGAAGAGAAGAGCTCAGGATTTTCTTCGCGGCTCACCGTCAGGATTTGTCCTTTCGCGTTAAGCAATCTAAAAGATTCCACGGTTTCTATCAAGGCATGATGACGGATATCGCGGCCATGGACATTAACGCTCAAAGAACCGCCTATGGTAAAAATGTTTTGGGATTGACTGACCTTCAGTGCAAGTCCATATGGGTTGATATATCTCTGTAGATCAGCCCAGGTTGCTCCGCTTTCTACCGTGATGCGTTTTTCTTTTACATCCAAATCAAGGATCTTATCATATTGCTTCATATCAAGCAGGATGCCTTTTGGATATAGTGTCTGTCCCCCTTGGCTATGCTGCATACCGGCAATGGAAATGGGATCATCATTTTTTGCAGCTTCCAAAACGACCTTTTTGATTGCTTCTTCACTATCTTCTGCATTTATCGCTTTCATTTTAACTGGCATCAGCCGGCTGATATCTTCTGCAATAGGGTGGTCAAGCTTGAAATGGAAGGCCTGCAGGGAAAAACCAAATAATATTGCATATAGGATGATAAAGAAAAATCGTTTCATATAACTAGCTTTCGACTCCTCGTTAAAACTGTATGACACTCAAGTGAAATAATAAAAATGTATGAACTTTATAGAATAATGGAGTTACCACACCGTTCAGTGAGATTGCTGGGATTAATATTCATTTAACAGTCAGCTGTTTTATCTAATGCGGACCAGTAAATCACTTTCATTTTCTTCTTCCAGAAAAACAGATCAATTTCCGTATCATCCGGGAAAGAATGGAAGGCTTCGCAATAGTATTCATGGACTTCTGTGAACCCTACTAAAAAAATATCCGATTTTGTTGAAAAGTGTTGGTAAAATGACCCTTTTGACGTGCGGCTTTTTTCACGATTTCGTCAACTGTAACTTTATCATAACCTTTTTCGCTAAATAGCTTTAAGGATATTTTTAAAATTTCTTCACGAGTCTTATCTCCCCTATGCTGTTTCTTTCTTGGATCAATCATGGAAAAATATGCGAGGGATAATTGACAGAATATTCCTGTGTAGTTTAATATCAGACTACAGTCTAGTTAGAGAGCGGATAGTCTATTTAATCTATCGTAAATTATGAATAATCACAACGCTTTCTTCATTTCATTTGGGATATTACGAAAGCGCTTTCGAACGTTCCGGATCATGTATGAGGGGATGTTAATCCAATGAAATCAAGAGGTTTTTCTAAAAATGGGTGAAAAGGGTGGTTAAAGTTTCCTAAAGATCTCTATCCAATCAGTAACTTTCATGAACGAAGGGTTATTTCATCCTGTGGATATGGACTCGTTTAATAATATTGTTGGGTTAATGAATGTAAATGGAGGGGAGGTGGTATTGAATTTGGTGGTCTCGGGATTGAACCAGAGAGTCGGGGAGCAAGGAAAGGTCCGCTATAATCGTATGTTTTTTGGGAAAGGGTAGCTTGAAAAGGGAGGAAATAATCATGAATCATTTCAGTGGTGAAATAGAGAAAAGAACGATTAATAAAACGATGAGACGCATTCTTCCATTTATCTTGATCCTTTATAGCATTGCATACTTGGACAGGGTCAATTTAGGCTATGCTGCTTTACAAATGAACGCAGAATTAGCCTTATCCGCTGAGGTTTTTGGATTGCTTTCCGGTATTTTCTTTATTGGCTATTTCTTCTTTGAAGTTCCAAGCAACATGATTATGCATAAAGTGGGAGCTCGGATATGGATTGCCCGTATAATGATTTCGTGGGGACTTGTTGTCATATTAACAGGTTTTGCGCAAACAACGATGCATTTATACATTCTCCGTTTTTTATTAGGTGTCGCCGAAGCTGGATTTTTCCCTGGTATAATTTTGTATTTAACATATTGGTTCAGGGCCCGCGAAAGAGGACGGGCAACAGCGGCCCTGCTTTTAGCCTTACCGATTGGCGGATTGATTGGTGCACCTGTGTCGACATGGATTCTTGACAATATTTCCTGGTTCGGTATGGCAGGGTGGAGATGGATGTTCATCCTTGAAGGCATTCCGGCCATTATTATTGGAGTTGTTGTTGTTTTCTATTTAACTAATAGGCCCACTAACGCTAAATGGTTATCTAAGGAAGAAAGCGTTTGGTTAGAAGGGGAGTTGAGTGCTGAAAGAAAAGTAAGCTCGAAAATAAATAAAGTCACTAAGCTTGATATGCTGAAAGATTCGAAAATCTGGAAGTTGTCACTTTTTTATTTCGCTGGGTACACATCTATCTATGGATTGTCATTCTGGATGCCAACCATCATAAAATCTTTATCGGAAAATGCAACAACCAATTTAGAAATAGGCTGGTTAGCGATGATTCCTTCGTTAGTCGGTATACCTGCGGTTATATTTGTTGGCTGGAATTCTGATCGGACGAATGCACATAAACCACACTTGCTTGTTTGTCTCCTGATAGCAGTTACCGGATTTATCGGGTGCGGCTTTTCAGATGGTGTCTTTATGATGGTGCTGATGTTAACGATTACATCATTCGGGTTATACGGTTTCAGTGGATGCTTCTTTGCTTATATGACATTTTTCTTCACTGAGTCCACTGCACCAGTTGGCATAGCCCTAGTCAATTCATTTGCAGCATTGGGCGGTTTTGTAGGACCGATGATTCTTGGAACTGTTGCCTTTACTCAAGGTATGTTTATTTTATCAGGATTACTTGTGATAGGAGTCATCACTCTATTATCATTAAAATTGTCAAGTGCTCCAGAAGAAAACACCATTAAAGAAGTTGAAGTCAATATTAATCATTTATAACAGATCTAACTGAAAACTAAAAAAAGAAACATCATTGGAAACCACAAGTTTCTATGGTGTTTTTTTAATATTTTCATATAGTTATACCGCTAATAACGTGTTAGATATGGTACCTTCCATGGATATAAAATAACGTTTGGGCATGTCAAAATTAACCTAATCGCAGGTTCTGCTTAATATGACTTGTTTGAAGTATTCGGCGGGATTAGAATGGAGATTAGATACAAGTTACTTTGTAAAGGCCAGGGATTCCTTTTCTTTCAAAGGCTGACTTCATATTTATATGATGAAAGGAATATGAAGTGGAAATGGGGGGATGTTGTGGAAATTCATTTGGTGGCAAAAGATGAGATTGAGGCTCAAGGAATTCGTTGGATAGTCGAGTCGCACCTAACGGGAGTTAGACTTATCTTATGGAAAACGATTGAAGAATTTGAAAAGGGCATTCGTAATCAGCAACCGGAATTCGTTATTTTGGATATGGATATTTGGACGGATGAAAGTGAGGCGATGGGTGTTTCGTTAAAGCGGAGGGGAATTCGATGGTTAGGCATTTCATCTGAGCGAATCTTTCAAACAGCTTATCGGGCCTTGCGTTTTCGTGCGGAAGATGTCCTATTCCGTCCTTTTTCTTCAGCGGATTTGGTAAAGCATATCCAACAATTGCGTTTTCAATTGAGAAATGATCAAGGTCTTTTCTCGACAAACGCCATGCATGATGAGAAAACGCTTGATATTGGTTATCCTGATTTCTTCTTGACAGACCGGAGACATGAAAGTCGAATAACCATGGTGGCATTTTTGACACCTGATAAAAAGACCCTTCCTTTAGTTTATGATGAACTGCAACGATATTCTTTTACTGGGAAGAATCAAATCTTCGCTTTATCGGATTTTATTTTATGCGTCCAGGAAACAAAGGAAACTGATGTATATAAGGAAGAATACCAAGCGTTCCTGGCTCACTGGAAAGAAAGAATGGATGAGCCTCTTGCTATCATAATAAAAGCGGCAAATCCTGATGAATCTTTAAAAAGGATGTACCAGCAAACACGTGAATTTACAAGACAAATCTTTTTCGATGGATATGATATCATTTTAGTCGAAAGTCAACAAACTTCGCCTCAGGAGATGGATCCATTCCTCACTCCCCTTGAACAAAGACTTTGGATAGAAATGCTCGAAAGACGGGATGCAAAAGCTATCAGGAACTGGATCGAACGTGAATTCCTTACTTTTCAACAACCATACCCTGACCCGGAAATCGTTCGTATTCGCCTTACAAGCGTTCTTGCGCAGATCCGTAGGCATATGAAATCATATAATTTGCAAAATGCATCTCTAGAAGCAATATACTATGACGTATTTCAGCAAATCGTCCATAAACCAGTCATTCATCAAATAGTAAAAGAGCTGCATGCGTTCACCACCCATTTACTTCTGCAGGATCATGGGCAATTACAGGAAGGAGCTCGCACACTTAGCGAAAAAGCAAGAGAGCTGATCGAGTCCAACTATTGGGACGCCCAATGGAATCTAGCGACCTGTGCAGATACTCTGCGTGTCAATAAAAGCACACTCAGCCGTCGTTTTGCGGCTGAATCCGGCGAGTCTTTTCGCAATACGCTGCATCAAGTTCGAATTAGGGAAGCTAAACGCTTATTAAAGGAAACGGATTTATCATTGGAGGAAATCGCACAATTAGCCGGTTATTCACATCAAACCTATTTCAATGCCAAATTCAAACTGCTTGAAGCTTGTACTCCATCAGCTTATCGGTCTGGATTATAAAAAAGGACGATTCAGTTATATTGAATCGTCCTTTTTAAAATTTTTAATACCATTCATAAAAAAGTAAAGTTAACTACAAAACTTTGGTTTATTTTATAAAATAATCATTAAATTATAATAAATTATTCTGAATTTTTCATATAGAATGAAAATATAACAAAAACAAGGGGGAAATAAAAATGAACACGATTACAAACAAGGTTATCCGCTATACAGGTACTGATTTGCATACGAAAGGATGGCAACAAGAGGCAGTGCTTAGAATGCTGATGAATAATCTGGATCCTGAAGTCGCAGAACGTCCAGAAGATTTGGTGGTATATGGAGGGATTGGGAAAGCAGCTCGTAACTGGGAATGCTTTGATGCAATCGTCAAATCACTAAAAGAGCTTGAAGAAGATGAAACTTTATTGGTCCAATCAGGGAAACCGGTGGCCATTTTTAAAACGCATACGGATGCACCACGTGTCCTGCTTGCAAATTCAAATATCGTCCCGGCGTATGCGAACTGGGAAACATTCCATGAACTTGATAAAAAGGGATTGATGATGTATGGGCAAATGACAGCTGGTAGCTGGATTTATATTGGTTCGCAAGGAATCGTTCAGGGTACTTACGAGACATTTGCCGAGCTTGCTAAAC
>NZ_JBFUHM010000097.1:0-7072 GCF_056402395.1 Peribacillus sp. P4_B1 | reverse complement strand
ATGGGACACACAGGAACCTAAGCTTCGAAAAATCGATGGCGCTACATGGACAAAAATTGATGGAACAATTGATGTTGTATTAGCAGCAGTTCGTTCATCGAACCCTGATGTAAACAAGTGTAAAACAGCACTTAACAATTCACTTAGTACCATTAACGCAGCAAATAAATAATACTCTTAGGAATCGTCAATCGCGGTTCCTTTTTAAATAGAACCTTAATTAAACTTAACTGCCCCGATAGTACAACAAGAAAATAAAATTGTAAGATCCATGGCCAGGTAAAACCTTATCTGCGATTAATTAAGATTGTCCATAAAATCAGCATCAAAGTAAAGATCGTTCATAAGCTTATTCACAATACCGTTGAAGTAAGCAAATGGTCCTTTACGCATATTCACTCCGCTTTTCACCTTCATCACAAATTCCTTGAATGCTTTGGTGCCGATTTCTATTTCCTGTGCCCTTGTGAATGCTCTTTTGTTAGTGGAATAATCAACCACTCTATTACACTGTTTAATTACCTTCCAAAATTCCTGTATAGTTTCAGCTTTTTCGTAGAATGAACTTACTAGATTATTAAATGGACCTGGAACCCAATGAGCAACAAAATTTGCTTGTTTTAAAGGATTTTCGGAGTATCTTTTTTTCTTTTCATGGGTACTTGGCGGATCATGCCGAGGTCTACAAGTTGTACTGATTTTCCCTTATAGATGAAAAAGAATGAATGTATTTCAATGAAAAAATGACCACATTCTGACCACCAAATAAAAATAAAAAGGTGAAATAACCTAAAAGGAATGTGTATACAGGTTATAGAAAACCTTGTTAAATAAGCCTTTATGTATCTTTTTGAAAAAAAACGAAAGTCGAAGATATGTTCCGCACACAAGTTCACCCATGGGAACGCGAACATCAACAACTTATACTGTGAATAAAGGCGACACACTTAGCTTGATTGCAAAAAATTATAATACAACCGTAAAATCTCTTGTTAGTCTTAGCAGAATTAAAAAACCGGACAAAATTAATATCGGTCTGAAACTTAAAGTCACTGGATCAGCTACCACTTCAACAACAAATGGTACTAAAAAATATTACACTGTTAAAGGTGGCGATACCGTATCAGCTTTAGCTACAAAATATGGAAGCTCCGCATCTCAAATTAAAACTTGGAATATTTTAACAAATATCGATAAAATATATCGGCCAAAAATTACGTGTGAAATAAGTAAAAGGGGTTGAGTCTCATATGTCCTTTTTAAAGTAAAAATAAAGCAAAATTGAAGAGGCAGAAATGTTGTTAAATCAACGTTTTCTGCCTTTCACTATTTCTTCAATTGCTTAATTACAGCTTTGGGACAGGCCCCTTAAAAAAGGATGTAAAGGATATCGGAAAATTTTAAAGAATATCAAATTATCAGTATAATCTCATAAAACCAACTAAATAATACATCAAAATTTCCGATACAATATTTGCGAATACATTTTATAGAAAGTATGTTTTATAGAGTCAAAAAAACCATTTAAAGCAAGTGTTGGTCATATGAAAAGTAATAAAAAAAAATTAGGAAGAAAAATTTTAGCTCTTAGTACAATCGCATCTATTGGAGCGACATTTGCGACAGYCTCTCCAGAATTAACAGGTGCTGCTCAGCCTGTTAAAATTCAACAAAATTCAACTAATGAAAAATTTATGGGTGAAGCAAAAGCAATACAAGACTGGAAAACCCCTTTGACTGAAGCTGAACTAGTTTATGGAAAGCATTTAGATAGTCAGCGAAAATATTCATATTCGGTCGGCGATGCTACTTATTTTATGAAGGATATGAGTTTCATAGTAATGCAGTATCCCCAGACGGTCCACCTAACTTTACTGATGTAGGAGATGTATTTGTAGGACACGCAACTTTAAACAACGAACTTGATGAAAAAATAGATTTAAAAACAGATAGTTTCTCAAGAACGATTACAGATTCTGTTACTACTTCTACTACACATGGATTTAAAATTGGAGAGAAAACAACTGGAAAGATATCTTTACCAATAGGGGAATTATCGCAAGAAGTCTCTCTAGAATATAATTTTTCTACTACGGGTAGTGAAACAAAAACAGATAGTAAGACTTATTCAATTCCTTCACAAACGATTCCAGTTAAACCCCATTCTTCTGTTGAAGTAATTGTAATGTTAAATAGAAGTAAGGCTACAGGAAAAGTCAATCTCTTAACTAAAATGTCAGGAAATGTTGCAGGTTGGAATCATTGTTATGACCCTTTACCTGGTGAAAAGGTTGGTAAAGCTTATGTACATAGCGGCTCTATAGCTAGTATGGTTAAGTATGCAAAAAATTTCGAGGAACTTCCAAATTTATTCGTAAACTCAGATAATACGATAAACTTAATCGGCAAAGGTACTTATGAAGCAGAACTCGGTACAGAATATTCGGTAACTGTAAGACCAATTGATAAAAAAGGAAGATATACGGGTGAAGATTACACATATACAGTTAAGCCAGAGGTTAAAACAGCAGAAAATTAAGATGCTGTTCCAATTTTCTAGGAGAGTACCTATTTAATAGAAAAGAAATTGCAAGTTAATTGTATTATATTTAAATAACTTAAAAAAATAGGAAAAATAGGGTGATTTAGGTTTCATTGCTAAAATGAAAATAGGGGGTTTTTGAAATGAAGAAAATTTCAAAACTAGGTTTCTTATCAATTCTGTTAGTAGTTTTAATGTTTAGTAGTACTGTTGCGTTTGCGGAAGAAGGAGAAAGTATTGGTGTAACACCTGTTAATGAAGGCGGGGGAATTACTGTTTTTGGAACTAGTACTCCATCTTCCTCTCATAATTTAGTAAAGAGCGGAAGAATGACATTTTCCGGTTCTGCTCAAGGATCAAATTTATACACAAATAAGTATTTTACAGGGAAATCTCAAGTTAAACTTTCTGTAAAGAATAACCATTCTGCGACTTTAGCCTTAAAAGTATATAAAAACACAAGTATTTTCGCTGTATATTCTGAAACTTTGAAATCTGGAGAGACATTAACTGCATTTCCATCTGGTTTAGATAAAAGTGGACTATACTACATTAAATTTGTAGCTCCAAGTAATTTTAGCGGATATGTAGAATAAATACATATTATAAAAACCTGAAAGACTAGAAGTGATTTTTATTGATGCTTTTAGTCTTTTTACAAAAATGGGGAGTATTCAAATGACTACTACACTACTTAAACTAATTGCATTAGTTTCTATGTTTATTGATCATACCGGGCAATTCATCCCTGATACTCCAGAATATTTTAGATGGATTGGGAGGTTGGCTATCCCAATTTTCATATATTGTGTTGTTTTAGGATACAAACATACATCTAACAGAAAGAAATACATGTTACGTTTGTATTTTTCAGGAGTTGGTATGGCCTTTATTAATTTAGGAATTAACATTGCCTATAGCCATACAGGGGTCATTATTACAAACAATTTCTTTGCAACTTTATTTGTAATTGTTCTAGTAATTTATTTATTGGATAAAAGGCAGGTAAAACTATATGTGTACTTTATTTTATGGCAACTGATTAGTACTATCTTATGTGTGCTCTTTTCAGAGATTATAGTGATTAATTTTCAAGCAGACCATTTATTTTATGGAGCAATATTAGGAAATATATTCTTTGTTGAGGGTGGTATTTTCTTTGTATTGCTGGGTATTCTACTTTATTTGTGTAGAAGTAAAGTGGGAATTACTATTGTATATATCATTTTTCACTTGATTATCTTTACTGCTTACGCTAAATGGGGAGTAGTCAAGGACGGTATTATAAATCATTTATTTCCGTTTAGTGATTACCAATGGATGATGATTTCTGCACTACCACTATTAGTACTCTACAATGGGAAAAAAGGTACTGGATTAAAATATTTCTTTTATTTCTTTTATCCTATTCATATTATAATTCTTTTTTTGATCGGGATAAATCTCCGTTAAAATGTTTATAGATAAAATTTTAGCTAATTAGAAACTATTCTTTATTTTTAAGGGATTTTATAATTTAGGTCTTGAAAACGTATGATATTCACGTTTTGTTGTTGCTACCCATGGTGCGACCCCTTCTAAAAGTAAAAGGAGACTAAAAAGTAATTGAATGGATACTATCATATTATGGTGTTAATCCCTTTTTAAGCTCAAAGCCCTTCTCGTGTGAGAGGGGCCTGTTTTTTGTTTTAATTAGGTCTACCTTCTTAACCAACTCAGTAATGTCATTGTCTTCGTTAAAAATCACTTGGTTTTATACGGAAATCCATACTAGAACCCATTTCCCTATTAATCTGCTGTATCCATACACATATGCAGCAACTGTGGATGTCCAATCAGCTTCTTTCTTGAAATCTGAATTTAGAATTGAGAAACTTCAACTCTTTAAGAAATTAGTTTCTTTGGTATGTAAGTAAACTTTTATTATAATGTTCATAGTTTTATTCCTACATTCTGAGATATATTTTGAAGAAGTTAATACTATTTTGGAAACTGGACCATTTCAATATAATCATCTGTAACAAACTCATAATTATGATAATCGAAATCTTCCCAGTTTATATCTTCAAATGAATTTCGAGTTAGTGTAATTTTTAGACATTTTTATCTGATGTGTTTCCTATTGAATCCGTAATAGGGAGTTGCCAAAATAGAGCAGCTTCTTCTACGTCTGCATTTTCAAACAAACTTTGAAATACTTGATTGCTATCTTCTAATAATCCATTGGCTGTCATCTTAGCAGTGAGGTTTTCACTACCGGAAAGTGTAAGGATAACAATTTTATCGTCTTTAATATCGGTTCCCATATGCTCGTTGACCACTAAATTGAGGATTAAAGTCATTATCTTCGGTAGGGTGATATGTTATGTCATCTTCTAAGCTAACTGAAGAGCTTCAACGATTTTCCCGTCTTTACCAGTCCCTACTGGAACACCTGCCTGAATATTCACTGTCCTTGACACTTCTTTCAACTGGTGAATTACTTTCATTAAAGGCTGTTTTTTTAATGAAGTAAATCTTTTTGTTTTTGGGTTCAATTTTAGTAATTGGTAACCAAATGAAAATATTTGTTTTTTATGTGAATAAGTCGAAAATATATAAAGGTGAACAAAACCTTGTATATTTTCGACTTGATGCAAAAGTATCAGATTATCATTCACAACTGTACTTGAACTTAGGCTCTGTCTGAATATAAAAAGCATTTCTTACTTGTGCACTCCAATTTGCAAAGGCTGATCTCCATTCAGGAGTGCTAAAGAATTGATCTACAGTTTGAGTTTCAGAATGCCAAACTATAAATAGGTTGAGTGGGGCAATTCCTCCTGCCCAAATTCCATTATTTGCGTCAGTATCTTCTTCCCTTACTAATAATAAGGGTAGACCAAATTGAAAAGCCATTGAAGGTTCTACTTGTGAATAAACTGATCCTTCCCAGAACGGAGTGGATGGTGGAAGAGGTCCCTCATTGACGCCAACTGTCTTAATTTGAAAACGACGGAGGTTTACTGCCAACATTCCATAGCTTGATGAAACTAACCGACGAATATCGGTTAAAATGGATTCGGGATAACTTTCGCTTAAAGGTAATGTACGTGGAAAAAGCAAAGCATTCTCAATCTCAAAAATTAGACGGTTTAGAAACTGTTGTTGGTTATCATTTAAATGAGTTGTCGTACTTAAAAATATGGGAATACGATAAGCACGGTCAATACACTCTTGGTGTGCCGATCCTATTTTTGCTTCATCTTTGCGTAAAGAGCTATGCTCATTTTTACTCACTTTCACTTCATCCTTGCGTGAAGAGCTATCCTTACTTTTACTCACTTTCTCATCTCCTTTTTTTAATACTATTTAGAAAAGGAATAAGCTAGCTTGGACATAGTTGCCTTGATGGCAACCTTTTAGCCTTTAAGGCTAGTATTTTATCTTTTGGTTCTTTCTTTTTCCCTTTTGTTTTGATTCACCTCGAGATTTCACCTAATTTACCACGCTCTATTTGGAACATTTGGTGCCACTGTTGCCAAGTATTGTGAGGCTAATTATTTATTCTTCATAGTTTATGTATTTTAGTTTTTAAAGAGCTTATCTCTACTAAATATAGGCGGTTTGCTGTTTTACAAATCAATTCTGATGTAGACTCAGAAAGCTTTGACCTATAGAGTTATCCGAAATTAATGATTGAAGAAATTGGAAAAAAAAGGGGGGGTTAAAAACCTTCTTCATATCGGGTGCTTAGTTCCATAGGTTGCACTAAAGAAGACCACAATAATAAGTGGTTTCTTTTTATTTGTTCAAAAACAACATTAATGTTTATCAAAAACTAACTTAAAAAATGAAGGGATGTTTTGAAATCGCAAATTTAAAACGTAACATGATCGAATTGGTAAAAGAAGTGAAGGAAGGTGAAATTGAAACCGTAAAGTATCTCACACCTGTAAGGAAAATACCTTCTCATTAGTGAAGGGATTGATTTGGTATTTGTACCTTTTTTAAGGTAAAGGGAATTGATACTGATATTAATCGTGAAGAGTTTGCTGGAATAGATGGAGTGAAACATAATGCCTTTCATGATGCTACGGTAATTAAGGACTTTTATAAGGAAATAATTAATCGGAGCTTAAAAAAAGATGACCAAGGATTACATTGCCGAAGTCATCTTATAGCAGCAGTCTTGAATCTTTAATTAAGCTGTGGATTAACACCACGAGTTCCACCACCGCCTATATTTTTTGGTTTAAATTTGCCCAATCTTAAATAATACACCAGCATACAATAAAACCATGGATTGTCAACACTAAATCAAACAACTTTTTTAAGGGATAATTTTTTATATTCTAGAGGACTTAAGTAGCCAAGAGTTCCATGAATTCTTAGCTTATTAAACCAGTTCACATAGTCTCCAAATTCGAGCGTTAGCTGGGATAAGTTCGTAAACTTTTTTTGATTGGCGAACTCAGTCTTAATGATTTTAAAGGTCGCTTCCGCGACGGCGTTATCATATGGACAACCTTTCATACTAAGTGAACGGCC
>NZ_JBFUHM010000096.1:0-7121 GCF_056402395.1 Peribacillus sp. P4_B1 | reverse complement strand
CCTCTATTCAATGTAGCCGGAATATGAAAATTACCCAGCTCATGATTACTAATTACGTTTACTAACTGACTTTGGGATGTATTCTCATAAACTCGTTCATTAACTAATGTAGAGTTTGTTGCAACTATGATTAAAAAGGCATCTTTATAGTCGGTTTCTTCCACTTCTTTTAGTAAAACTCGAACCTTGCCTTCTTTTTCCAATAGTTGAAATCCCTCGCATATCTCAGGGCTTACGACGGTCACTTCAGCACCAGCTTCCAACAAGGGGCCGGCTTTAAAGTAACCTATTTTTCCACCGCCGATAATGACACACTTCTTGTTCGCGATATTAAGCGTAATTGGATACATAAGCTCCCTCTCCACTCACTTCATGAATTCGTTCTGATATTGCATGTTCAATCTTTGGATGATAACCTAAGTAACGGCAAAGTATGATTTTTTGCCTTCCCTTTTTTTGGATCTTTCTCAGCCTATTTTCGATTGACTTCATTAAGATACCAGTAAACAATAGGTAAGGAATGATAAAAACTTGGTTTGGTCGGGATTCCTCAGCAAAATCCAATGCTTCTTCAAAGCTTGGTGTGGCAGCTGTCAAATAACATTCCTGGACCCGGCTTTTTGGAAACCTGTTCCTAAGCAAATCCGCTATTCGGCCTAAATCCCTTTTCACATCGGGATCACTGCTGCCCCTTCCGACCAATAAAACCAAAGAATCCTCAGTAACCCGCTCTTTTGTTTCTTCCAACCGTTCCACTAAAATGTCAACCATTTTATCACTGACACCAATCGGTCTCCCGTATCTCAAGTCAACTGCAGGGAACCGTTTTTTCATTTTGTTCAATATGACTGGTATATCATATTTTGCATGTACAGCAGTCAGCAATAGAACGGGAATAGCGATGATTTTCGTCGCTCCTTTTTGTACACACCGTTCGTAGGCGTCTTCTATCGTTGGAGTTTCCAATTCTAAGAAGCAATACTCCTGAATGGAATTTGGCTGTGCTGCCATACAAACTTTAATAAAGTCAATGGCTTGGGCTGAAGCTTCTTTAACGCGGCTTCCATGGCAAATGTATAAAATGGCTTCCATTAAAATGCCTCATTTGCCAACAAATTTTCGGCTTGTTTTGCTTCAAACCATTTAATTTTTTCACGCAAATTAACGACATCGCCCACGACTATCATGCAAGGGTTCGAAATCTGTTCGTTTTTGGCCGTATCCACTACATTAGCCAAGGTACTGACAGCTGTCCTTTGTGTTTTTAAAGTCCCCCAATGGATGAGGGCTACCGGAGTCTCTGGACTTTTTCCATGCTCCATAAGTTTTCCTTGAATATATGGCAGGTTTTTAACACCCATGTAAATGGCTAATGTATCGATTCCTTTTGCAAGGGCTTCCCACTTGATATTATCCTCTTCATCCTTTTTCCGATGACCGGTGACGAACGCGAAAGATGAAGCGTGGTCCCTATGTGTAACTGGAATTCCTGCATAGGCTGTAGCGGCAATTCCAGCTGTAATTCCTGGTACAATTTCAAAGCTCACTCCACTTGTGGCAAGGGCTTCCGCTTCCTCTCCGCCTCTACCGAAGACGAATGGATCGCCACCTTTCAATCGGGTGACGACTTTTCCCTTTTTTGCATATTTGATCAGGAAACGATTGATAGTATCTTGCTGCAATAAATGGTAATCCGGAAGTTTACCGCAATTAATCAACTCTACATCGGCTTTTGCATAATTTAATAGATCTTTATTGACAAGTCGATCATATAAAATGACATCAGCTTCTTGAATGCATTTTAATCCTTTTAATGTAATTAAATCTGGATCTCCGGGACCGGCTCCTACTAGATATACTTTCCCCATTTATGCAACCTGCCTTCCCTTAGAGAATCGTTTCGAATTCCGATAAAATGAAACCAGCTCCATTTTTAATTTTCTTTTTTTCGTATAATGAGATGTCGTCCACCTCAGGCATTTTCAAATAATGCTTTTCCAGCTCGATATCAACAAGTTCAAACGCCTTTTCATCTGAATCGGCAACAATGATGACATGGATTGGCTCTTCCTTGATAGTGACTTCAAATCTGTATAGATTCATGAATTGCTTACCTTCCCCTATTAAACGGCCACTTCGGCCATTATATCATCAAGCTTACTTTGTAACTCTGCTATTCCTACCCTTTCCACAAAATCAAGGAAGGTTTCGGATAGAAGCTTTGTTTCTTTGAAAAATAGGATCAGTTCTTTCAGAACATGATAGAGCTGTTCAGCTTCCACTTTTCCTTTAAGTTTTTCATTGAACTTCCCGCCTTCATTCAGCGTTCCTCCGACGTATATCTCAAAAGCTTCGACCATCTTTTTGTCCTGATTTTTCATTTTTATGCCTTGAAGCCCTATTTCGGCGATTGCTCTTTGACCGCAATTATTCGGACAACCGACCATATGCATCCTTACAGGCACATCGAGATCTATTTCCTTGTCCAGTGTTTCAGAAATGGTCCTCATTCGTTTTTTTGTTTCAACGAGTGCCAGGTTACAATACTCGATGCCTGTACAAGAAACGGAATAACCAATGAATTTTTTTGGTTGATATGGAAATCTTTCAAAGATGGATTCCTGTTTTAATTCCTCAAGTTTTGCATCCGGCACATTTGGAATGATTAAATTTTGAGAATTACAGTTGCGGATTTCACCATTTCCATATTTCTTCGCAAGTTCGGCAAACTCGATCACTTCGTCTGGATTTAGACGACCAACTGGTATATTGACCCCAACATAGTTCAGACCATCTTGTTTTTGTTTATGGATGCCATAGAAATAACCTGCATTCCATCCCTTCACTGCACTTTCTCCCTTTTCAGGAAGCGGCCCCGTGTATTCCAGCAATTTTTCCTTGAATTGTTCAGGACCCCAGTCAGCCAAAAGGAATTTCAATCGGGAGCGATGACGCTTTTCACGGTAGCCAAAGTCACGGAATATGGTCGTGATGGCTGCTGCTACTTCGACTGTTTTTTCAGGTAAAATGAATAAGTCAAGTTCTTCTGCCAGCATCGGAACGGAGGAAAGCCCCMCGCCCACTTTTACGTGAAAGCCAACTTCCATTACTCCATCAATTTCTTTTGTAGCTGGATTGAATGAAACACAGTTGATTTCAGCATTCGAAGCATTATGGATATTAGCACTAATGGACATTTTATATTTCCTTGGAAGGTTCGAATAGTCTTCGTTAAGGCGGAAATACTCAAATACATCATTAAGGACTTCACGTGTATCAAAAATTTCGTCAGGGTCGATGCCAGCTAATGCATTCCCGATGATATTACGTGTGATATCACCGCATGCACCGGCCGTAGTCAGTCCAACCTGTTCTAAACGGCTTAAGATATCCGGGACTTGTTCGATGGTCAACCAGTGAAATTGAATGGCTTGACGGGTTGTAATATCATATACATCCCTCCCATAATCTTTAGCGATGTTAGCTAGTGCCATTTGTTGATCATAAGTCAGGATACCTCCGGGAATAACGACACGCATCATCCAGTAACCAGCTTCTTTTGGYCGTTGCAGGTATAGGCCTGCCCATTTGAACATATCCCAATTCTCTTTAGGGATGGAATCAAAACCATTTGCAGCGTAATGTGGAATATCATCGAATATCTTCAATCCGTCTTTTTCCAATTTCCAGATTTCCGTTTTATTTTTAGCGATTAGTGGATTTTCCGACCAAAATTTCTCGTAAACCATTACATTTCCTCCTTGATTAGATCGCTTTCTTTGCTGTCAAATAGCCGATTACCTGTTCAACGCATTCTTCAATGCTGTATTGGTCGGATTCTAAAATGATTTCCGGTTGTTCAGGTTCTTCGTATGGAGAGTCGATTCCGGTAAAGTCTTTAATGATTCCCTTACGCGCCTTGTCATACAGACCTTTTGGATCACGCACTTCGCACTCTTCGATCGGACATTTTATGTATACTTCAATAAACTCGCCTTCTTCGAGTAAATCACGTACAATCTGCCGATCAGCTCTAAAAGGTGATATGAAGGCGGTCAATACGAACTGCCCACTATCCACGAAGAGCTTGGAAACCTCACCTATCCGCCTGATATTCTCGGTTCGATCCTCTTCAGAAAAACCTAAATCTTTATTTAAACCATGGCGGATATTATCACCATCCAAAACATAACTTCGAATATTCCGATTATATAACTCTTTAGCGACTGCGTTAGCAATCGTTGATTTTCCGGAACCCGAGAGTCCTGTAAACCAAAGAACTGTGCTTTCATGCCCGTTCTGCTTCCGGCGGAGCTCCTTGGTCAATGACGTTTCATGCCAAGTGACATTCGTACTTTTACTCATATAATAATCCCCCTCATCATGTGATCCTTCAATTTATGTCAATCAGTTATAAACTTCATTCTTTTTTAGACCTTCGATCAACACCTCGATGACTTCTTTACGGCTAAAGGTAGTAGGAGGAATTTCTCCATTTCGCAACATTTCCCTTACCTTCGTTCCGGACAGGATGACATGGTCTTCCTTTCCATGCGGACAAGTTTTAGCTGAAGCCATATTGCCACATGCTTTACAGTAAAAACTATGTTCAAAGAATAATAGTGTGATCCCTAATTCATCCGCGTTAAAATTCCCAAAGATTTTTTGAGCATCATATGTGCCGTAATAATCGCCCACACCCGCATGATCACGTCCGACGATAAAATGGGTGCAACCATAATTTTTACGGACCATCGCATGGAAAATGGCTTCTCTTGGTCCTGCATACCGCATGGCAGCAGGGAAAACGGCAAGAGAGACACGATCCTTGGGATAATATTTATCAAGCAGCACTTTATAGCTCTCCATTCGTACATCTGCCGGAATGTCATCGGATTTAGTGGCCCCTACAAGAGGGTTTAAGAATAAGCCATCGACAATCTCCAAAGCTGTCTTTTGAATGTATTCATGCGCACGGTGAACAGGGTTCCTCGTTTGGAATCCGACAACGGTTTCCCAGCCTTTTTCAGCAAAGGCTTTCCTTGTCTCAACTGGGTCCAAATAATGGGCTTGAAATAGCGGACGCTCTATTCTCTTGACTAACTTTATTTCTCCGCCGACATATACATCCCCGCGGTTATATAAATTTCTCACTCCAGGATGCTCCCCATCATCCGTTTGATATACTAAAGTCGCTTCCAATTGTTTATCGGGAGTGAAAATATCAGAAACGGAGAGGACCCCATATGTTTCACCCTCATGAGTCAGCTTCACTTCTTCACCTATAATAAGAGATTCTGCAGCTTTTTCAGTCAAAGGCAGCGTAATCGGGATGCTCCAAACATGGCCGCTGCTAAGTCTCATATCCTTGACAACTGTCTCATAATCACTTTTCGTAAAGAATCCTTTAATCGGACTGTAGGCACCAGTGCCTATCAATTCAAGGTCACTTAATGCTATTTCATCAATTTCGATTGACTTTGTTATTTTACTAAAATCATATTTTGGTTCCCAAAGATCGATTAATGTTCCTCCGTGCGGTAGACTGATTGTCATGCTAATTTCCCCCTATGGTTTCTATTTATTTTAAGATAAATGCAATCCGCATTCTGTTTTTTGCGCACCTTGCCAACGGCCTGAGCGTAAGTCATCGGCATTGATGGCAGGTGCCGTACACGTTTTACAGCCAATGCTCGGATATCCATTATCATGCAGGATATTATACGGAAGTCCATTTTTGTGGGCGTAACGCCAAACATCTTTCCATGTCCAATGAATGAGTGGACATATTTTAATCGATTTGAACTTATTATCCTTGTTGATATACTCGGTCAGCGCCCTTGTTTCGGATTGCTCCCTCCGCAGTCCAGAAAGCCAGGCTGTTGCCGTTGAAAGCACATCAGTAAGCGGAGTGATTTTCCGGATGTTACAACACTTATTGGAATCACTAACCCATAATTCATCTCCATATTCCGCTGCTTGTTCCTCAAGCGTCAAGGCAGGTTTCTTCATTTCGATCGAAAGCCTTGGATATCTCTTTTTCACTTGATCGATCAGTTGGTAAGTTTCCTCGAAATGTACATCTGTATCCAGGAAAACAATTTTTGCCGATGGGTTGACCTTCGCCAATAAATCCGTAAGCACGATGCCTTCAATACCAAAACTACAGGCATAAATGAGTTTGTTTCCATATTGTTCATTCGCCCATTGCAGAACTTCCAAAGCACCTTTTGTCTCACTATCTTCAGGAAATGCAGGTAAATCCCCGGTGTTGAAATTTTCATAATTTATTAATGCAGCCAACTTTATTACCCCCTCTAAGAACTTGCTCTATGTTTCACAGGTTAGAGTAACTGTAGATCAATTCCCGTTGTAATCTTCTCGAGTTATACGATCCTAGGAAAAAGAGACGAATCTAACCAATACTCTCTTTATATCAGTTAAACCCGCCTCTAGTTTTTCTAGTCAGCAGATACCTTATTTAATTCTTAGTTTTTCATTTCTTTCCATTTGAATGATTTTACCATCTTGGACAATAAGTGTAATGGATCCATATTTCATTGAATTAAGCATTTCTTGAAGTCGTTCAAATATTTCTGCAAGCTGATTCTCTTTATCCAAACCTGTTCCCCCTTTAAGGAATTCCGGAATATCTTATTTTTAGAGGCTGATTAAACGAATTTCTTAAATTTATATAATTCCTAACAACCTTACATTGCTATGGTTTGCCAATAATTTTTTCGAAAAACAAAAATCTTTCCATGATGGAAAGATTCCAAGGTAAATATTCATTACCTTATCTTCCAAAATGATCAACATTTTGTTGGATGTAGCACCTTGCATATCATGCAGGTTGCTGGACTTCAAAGGGCCAATTCCCTCCGTCGCTCTGGATAAGTTTTATTATTTTAAATATTAACATAAATTTAATCCTTGTCAATGGAGTTTTCTTATAAATTAACTTGGTTTAATATACTGGATGAACTGTTATTTTTATACACACTATTCCATTAATGATTTTATGTTCATTTAAATACGAAAATAGACTCATTTTTTTAGTTAAAGTCTCCAAAAAAATGCGCCTATTTTCATTAATTAGCCTATTATTGACGTCTGGCATT
>NZ_JBFUHM010000095.1:0-7469 GCF_056402395.1 Peribacillus sp. P4_B1 | reverse complement strand
ACACAAAAGAAAAGTCAATAAGTTCATTGATCTTGCGTAACATGTTATCCTTTGGAACCACTACATCATAAATGGCCATATGAGGACTAAAAACCATAGACGTTTGTTTTTGAATCATCGTACTCACCCACATAAATTTATTACCTTGATTATAAAACAAAAAAAGGTAGATTTCCTCAGAATAAACTGAGAAAATCTACCTCTATTGGCCCGGAAGGGACTTTTTCAGTGCCCTCGTCCCAAGATGTATGGTTTTTTGGGGCATCCCTTTTCTTATGCTTAAGTGCCTCAAAAGATTATCCAATAGGGGTTGTTTAAAGTTTTAATTGACAATGATTATCATTATCTTTATATTATTGATTATCATTCAAAATTAATTACTATTGGAAAGCAGGCATTTTTATGAAAACACGTAGAATCATTGCAAAAGCTCATTTATGGCTTAGTATGCTAGTTGGGGTATTTATAGTACTGATTTGCTTAACAGGAAGTTTGCTTGTTTTTGAACCTGAACTAAACAGTATACTGCATCCTAATTTATACAAAGTTACAGAAGGGAAAAAAGTTACGTATCAGCAAGCCGTGCAGGTTATATCAGAATCACATCCAAAAGGACAAATTGAGCGTATATACACTCCAAGTGAACCTAATGCTCGTGGCGTTTATCTATTCCGCCTAAAGGAAGGAGAGGAGCAACAAAGCATATATGTCAATCCAGGAACAGGATACATAAATGGAACATTAGGGGATAAAGCATTATTTAATCAGATAAAGGAATTTCACGAACAGCTATTGTTAAAAGACTTCAATGGTGAGAAAATCATCGGTACGATTGGATTTATTTTCTTTTTTATAACTTTATCAGGACTATATTTATGGTGGCCGGGGATTAAAAAATTGGCACGTGGGTTTATAATGAGACGCAATGCCAACCCATATGTAAGGCAGTTTGATTTACATAAAGTCATTGGTGGATTTTCCATTCCGTTTTTATTGGTCGTTTCGCTAACAGGGGCCCTTTTTGTGTATGATGAAATGATTTTTAGTTGGTTTGGTGCAAAAGCAAAGGTAATGCCTCCAGAAGAGCAGCTTATCTCAAAAACCATTCCAACTGGAAAGCTTCCACTTGATGAGTTGTTAAATAGGGCTGAAAAAGCCATACCACAGGGAAAACTTATGCAAGTTAGAATGCCCGAAAAGGTGGAAAGGGGAACTCCAGAAGGCGCAGTGGAATTTCGTCTTAGTCGTTCATATGATCCAGGAAAAGGAAATGTGAAAGTGTGGTTAGATCAGTATAGTGGAAAAGTTGTGGGCAAGTTAGACCCACATGTTAATAGTGGACTTATCTATCAAACATGGCACCTTCCGTTACATACGGGTAGTTTTGGTGGCTTAATTACAAAAATTTTGTATACCATTGGTGGCCTTACTCCATCCATTCTGATGTTTACTGGTGTCTATATGTGGAGTTATAAGAAAAAGAACAAGAAAAAAAGGAAACAGAAAAACGATTTAATAGCAGCAGCATAAACACTTGATTTGAAATCCATTGCATTCTACATCGGTTAAAGCAAGTGCTGTATATTGAATTGAAGATGAAAAATCTCAGAGTATTGGATTCAAATTGATTAGTCAGGAAGTCAAAAACAATTAGATAATAATAAACAAATTTAATATTTACCTTTTCGAAAAGAGCTAGGAAAGTAATAAGGAATGACAAGAGCTGAATTATCTGCTCTTGATCAACTATAGATTGCCTTACTTCAATTACAGGGTTGCTACGGCAGCCTTTTTTTATGGAACTATTTTCATTATAACTCTACAAAGGAAATCGGCAGAATAATCCATTTCGTATGATTTGAAATATGCGATTTCAAATTTTAAAAAAAGATTAGTAATATCGGCCGGCCCTCCCCTTCTAATATTGATAAAATCAGAATAGTCATACAATTAACGTTGGAAACTAAAGCACTTTACTTTCAATCTGATTTTTAACGACTTTAAATGCTTTCACTGAAAAAAATTTTAGATGAAACACCAAATGAATGGTATTTATGACGGCAATAATATCCCCACAATTATAGTTTGGACAATAGGACTGTATGTTTCCACCATGAGGTATTTATATAAACGAATCAAATCAAAATATTTGAAAAAGGATTATAATCATGYAACATAGAGTTGGTTTCCTTTTGAAAAAAGAGGAGGATATTAATATGGAAAATGTAAAGGGAATCGATGTTTCACATTGGCAAGGTGCTATTAATTGGGATGAAGTTGCTAAGGCTGGCATGAAGTTTGTATTCATTAAAGCAACCGAGGGAACGAATTATCCTAAGCTCTCCTATTTTAAAGAAAATGCTCCTCAAGCTTTGGCAGCAGGATTGAAAGTCGGGGCCTATCACTATGCTAAGTTTGCTACTGTTGCTGGGGCAAAGGCAGAGGCTGCTTATTTTTTAGATTCTATCAGCTCTTTTACTTTAAATTACCCTGTTGTTCTTGATCTTGAAGAAAATAAAAAAGGTGCAAATAAAAAAAAGTTAACCGATGCAGCAATAGCTTTTTTAGACTCTATCGAAGAAGCAGGATACACCGCTATGCTTTATACTGGTAAATACTTTCTCGAAAATACTTTAGATGAATCAAGATTGACGAAGTACGCTTTGTGGATTGCCCGATACAACAGCTCATTGGGACGAAGCACAGATATTTGGCAGCATTCCGATTCTGGTAAGATAAGTGGTATCAGCACAAAGGTGGATTTGAATATAGCTTATAGGGATTTTACAAATACAGTGAATTCTTTTAGGACGCCCAACTCCCGTGCATTGAAAACTGAATCAACCACAACATATACTGTAACAAAAGGCGACACACTAAGCTTGATTGCAAAAAACAACAAAACAACCGTAAAATCTCTTGTTAGTCTTAACAGCATTAAAAACCCGGACAAAATTTATATCGGTCAAAAGCTAAGGTTGAAATAAGAAAAGGCTCTTCTCTATAAGAGAGGAGCGCAGAGTGTAGACAAACCCCTTTTCCAAAAGAATTGTTGGAGAAAAAGGGGGTTTTTTATCTTTTAGCATATTTAGTTGTAAATTTGAAAGAAGGACACAATATATTGTTACTAAACTTTTTATAAAAAACAGCTGTCGACTTTGTCGACAGCCTGGGCTCTTCTCAGAGCTTATTTTTAATTGAAATTCATTATATTTCTTTAAGTTCATCAATGCCCACTTCTGATTTTTCCTCTAATGGTCCTCTGAGATGTACTGTAGCAGTTCTGCCGTCTTCATTTAAATTATCAATCCATACTGAAGTGCCGTTATATCTCACCTCAATGTCAGATGATGAAGAAAGAATCTGTTTTACACGTTTAACATCCACATAAATCCCTCCCTGCTTATTAGTCTACTTATTATTTGGGGAAAGACTGAATTTTATTCGTTTTTTAAAGGTACTAAAAAATAAGCTCTAATTTCATGGGATTAATATATAACAAAAAGCCGCAATAATGTTGCACCTTTCCCTGTTATATGAGGGCAAGAGCTCAATTAATCTTATTGATAAGATGGAAATCCTAAAACTTAAAAGTATTAGGTTGTCTGCTGAAATGGATAGGATTGTAAAAAGTGTTGAGTTGATAAAATACGAAATTTTAAGGATACTGTATGTTTAAATCCGGACTGGCGGTATATTATCCGACATGGGATAAAATCAATTGTCCCCCAATTAAAGATTTTAAAATTGGAAGATTATTATTCTACATTATTTCGCGAAATGATTCACGTATATAAAAACATTTAGAAAAAAATATAATACTCTCTTTAAAAACATATAAACACGTTGAGGTATATGGTTTTTTATGCTAAACATCTAAGTTGAAATTACTGAAACAATTACCTTTTTGATATTCATTATTTGTTCTGTGGATTCAAAAAGTAGAGGAAGTGTACGAAAATTGAATATTTTTATCTTGAATTATTATATTTATGTAACTATAATTACATTAAAAGTACGCGAATTGAATAAATGCACGCGAATTGAATACTTTCTTTTGAAAAACTTATTGTAAAAAATAGATAGGGGAGCCATTATCATTGAAAAAATTAATGTTGTTTACGACTGGCGGAACAGTAGCCTCAATTGAAGGAGAAAACGGACTTGCACCTGAACTGCATGCCGATGATCTATTAAGTTACATACCTGAATTAAATGTACGTTGCCATATTGATACGAAGGAGTTAATGAACATTGATAGCACCAACATGCAACCAGAGTTTTGGATAGATATGGCGAATGTTATTTACGAAAATTACGATCAGTATGATGGATTTATTATTACGCATGGCACCGATACAATGGGTTACACATCAGCTGCACTTTCTTATATGTTACAGGATGCATCAAAACCGATTGTTATTACAGGTTCGCAAATTCCTATTTCGTATAGTAAAACAGATGCAAAACGAAACATTTCAGATGCCATCCGTTTTGCTTGTGAAGAAATAGGTGGGGTATATATTGTATTTGACGGCAAAGTCATTCAAGGGACAAGAGGGATTAAACTTAGGACGAAAAGCTATGATGCCTTTGAAAGTATTAATTATCCGTATGTTGCATCGATACATGATGACATAATTGAATATAATAAATCCATTCATATCCAAAAAAATAAACACATTCAATTAGATACATCACTTTGTACAGATGTGGCGGTTGTTAAATTACATCCTGGGATAAAACCAGAATTTTTTGACTGCCTAAAAGGTTTGTATAAAGGAGTGGTTGTGGAGAGCTATGGAAGTGGTGGTATTCCTTTTCAAGTGCGCAACATTTTAGCGAAATTGATTGAATTAACCGAGCACGGTGTATCTGTTGTCATTACGACTCAATGTCTAGAAGAAGGAGAAGACATGGATATATATGAAGTTGGTCGGAAAATTGACCATAATCGTGTAGTGCGTTCTAAAAATATGAACACAGAAGCAATTGTGCCGAAATTGATGTGGGTGCTAGGAAAAACAACAGATCCCAAAAAGGTAAAAGAAATGATGGAAACAACGATTGCAGCAGATATTACGTTATCTTTTTGAGATACTGCCATTAAGTCATTAAATCCAATTTTTAGGAACTATAAACCCCTGTCTTTGGACAGACTTCATCAGTTGATGAAGTTGATCCTTTTTAAAATTGAAAAAAACAAGTATCTTCTAAGCTAACTAAATTTTAATAAGAGGTGTTTAAATGCAACAGTTATTACATCATGTGATTGGCGTAACAAATGATTTCCTTTGGTCAAAATTATTAATTATTATGCTTGTTTCTTGTGGGATTTATTTCACAATTAAATTGAAATTTGTACAGGTTAGAATGTTAAAGGAAATGGTCCGTGTTTTATTGGAAGGAAGAAAGGGTTCTGAAGACAGCGTTTCCCCCTTTCAAGCGTTCTGTATTGGTATGGCCGCCCGCGTTGGAACAGGTAATATTACAGGAATTGCGATTGCGATTGCATTAGGCGGTCCTGGAGCGATATTCTGGATGTGGATTATTGCAATTATTAGCTCGGCAACCAGCTTTATAGAAAGTACGTTAGCGCAAGTATATAAAGTAAAAGATAAAACTGGTTTCCGAGGCGGTCCATCCTATTATATGGAAAAAGGATTAAACAAACGTTGGATGGGAGTATTATTCTCGATTTTAATTACGCTTTCTTTCGGTCTTGTATTCAATTCCGTACAATCAAATACCGTTACAATTGCTTTTAAGAACTCATTTGGTGCAGATCGTTTAACTGTGGGGATTATCATGACACTTGCTTTCGCTGCGATTATCTTTGGCGGTGTGAAGCGTATTGGAAAAATTGCTGAATACAAGGTGATGATTTTAGGTGTGTTATACCTTGGAATGGCATTATTTGTCATAGTGATGAACATAACCAAAATGCCGGAAATTCTTTCTCTTATTATTCATAACGCGTTTGGCTTTGAACAACTGGCAGGCGGTTCAATCGGCGCTGCGTTCATGAATGGCGTTAAACGTGGTTTATTCTCGAATGAAGCTGGTATGGGAAGTGCGCCAAACGTTGCCGCAACGGCAAAAACAAGTCATCCGGTGAAACAAGGACTTATTCAGGCATTTGGCGTATTAACGGATACACTGATCATCTGTACAAGCACAGCATTTATTATTTTACTTTCGGATGCTTATAAACAACCAGGGCTAACTGGCATTGCACTTACACAAACTTCATTAACTGAACACATCGGTTCCTGGGCATCAGGTTGTCTTGCGATCTTTGTTTTCCTATTTGCATTCGGTTCGTTAATTGGTAACTATTATTATGGGGAAACAAATATTCGATTTTTACACAACGGTAAAGTATGGTTGATTCTATATCGAATAGGCGCGTTCGCCATGATTGTATTTGGAGCGGTAGCAAAAGTCGAGCTTGTATGGGATTTAGCAGATTTATTTATGGGCTTGATGGTTATCGTAAACTTAATTGCCGTTCTCTTATTATCAAAAGTAGCTTTTGCAGCATTAAGTGATTATATGAAACAGAAAAAAGCTGGTCAAGATCCTGTTTTTTATAAAGACAGCATTAAAGGTCTTGAAAATGTTGAATGTTGGGAACACTCTCAAGATGCTTCGACTTTAAAAAAGAAAAACGCCATGTAATAAAAAAGATGTGCAGACATATGAACAAATCCACCGCATATGTTTCCCTCTGACTTATTGTTTTAAAAGTAGTGTAAGTGGTTCAACTGCATTGCTTGCTCATTATTCAACATATCGATGAAGTATAAAGCCGTTTTCATACTTCATCGAATAAAACAAACTACCACCAGGGCTTCACTTACTGAGCCCATTGTTGAGCTATGGTTATTATGGAGTTGGAATCATCGTTTGCGATTATGTGAGACCCGAATTATATATTATCTAAGTCAGTATACCTTACTTATCAAAGGAGTTAATTCATTATGCAAGTGCTACAAAAAACGCAAAAAATAGTCCGCTATCAGAATCAACAGAGCAAAATACATTACGGTATTGTTGAGGATGAGATGATATTACAACTGTCTAGCAGTTTTGCTGAACTTGTCAACAAGGAAATAAAGTATGACGGGGTAGAGCTGAAATATAGTGACGTAAAAATTTTGGAACCTGTAAAACCTTCGAAAGTGGTTAATTTCGGCTGGACATATGCAGGTCATGCGAAGGAAACAGGGGGAGAGGCAAACCTTGTAGAACCATTTCTATTCTTAAAGCCATTATCTTCGCTTATTGCAGACAAGGAGAAAATTATCCTTCCTCCAAACGATCTATCCAACCAAGTGGAACTTGAAGGGGAAGTGGCCCTTGTCATTGGAAAGCGCGGAAAAAACATCAAAGAAGAAGATGCGCTTGATTATGTGTTCGGTTGCACGATATTTAATGACGTCACAGCAAGAGATCACAGCAAGAGA
>NZ_JBFUHM010000094.1:0-7493 GCF_056402395.1 Peribacillus sp. P4_B1 | reverse complement strand
CGATGAGAAAAAAAGATGTCTATTTTCTGTTTTTTCTCGAACTTCATTCTTCATCCATTAATACAGATATAAAGGTTTGAAGGAGACAGTTATGTGGGAGCAGGAAGTGAATTACATCTATCATTTTTAAACCATCTGACATTTGGAGACTATTTTTTCCTTCTCATCCATTGTGTTGCAACCCATTTTTCTCCAGTAATAACTGGAGCTCCACCATGTAAAGTCAGGTCGTTAAGGTTTTGATCGTTATAGAAATATTCAAAATACACTGCCATTCCTTTTTGAGGTGATACTGAAAAATTCAGTTTAGGAAAAAAAGTTTCTCCTCCATGCTCTACATCATTTAAGTACATGACGATTGTGCTGATTCTATTGTTTTTTGTTGCTTTACTTGCAGATGTAAAAAAATCAAAATGAGCTTTATACTCTTGACCTGGAATATATTTAAGAATTTGAATACCATCCCCATGTTCAATGGGTATATTCATGATAGACGATATTCTTTTTTCAATTTTGGAAATGATGTCATTTTCATTTTCTTGAAAAAACATACTACTACTAGTTCTTATCTCATTTACTTCGGGTGTAACTCCAATTTTAGAACGATGCATTTTGTCTTTTGACAGTCTAATAAGTTCATCACATTCTTCGTCACTCAATACATTTCCTAAAACCACCAGAAGAGGTTCTTCTAATTTAGCAATTATATTAATTTCTCTATCTTCCATTTTGATTTTATTTCCAATATGATTAAAAATAGTTTGTTCTTTACTTATTGAATTTTTATTGTCCACTGTCAACTTTCATCGTCTCCTCAAGAGAATGAATTTTCTGATTTTTAATTTCATTAATGTAAGCGGTTTTCTATGTTAATTATATCATAGGATAACCATGTCTCGCTTCGTTAATGGACATTTTGTGTGTGATGATCCCCCTTTGAGCGAACTCACCATACGTTGTTTTTTATTTTAGAGATATTGACTTCCTATTAGCTGGTTTAGTTGATTAAGGAAGGCAAAAATGATCGATGTTTTTTTATAAGGCTGTTTTCACATACTTTGTTGCTATTTACCAGGTAGTGAGTTGTGGTTGATTTCCCCTCCAGATGCTCGCTTTCCTTGGTGCGGGCGGTGAGCCTCCTCGGCGTAAACGCCTGTGGGGTCTCACCTGTCCCGCAGGAGTCTCGCACTTCCGCTYCAATCAACCTTAAATAGTTTCGTTTTAAAAACAACAATTTTTACGAAAAGAGCCTTTTATAAAAAGAATAATCCAATTTAAATAATAGTAATGGCATATTAGTTAATGACACAAGAAGGTCGTCAATGAAGGCAATCTTCTTGTGTCAACTTTTTAGAATAAGGGATTCCTCATTGGAATATTATGTTAAAGTTAAAGGAGCAGAGCAGTTTTTAGGGTATTGACGGTGAGCGTAATGGGGGGGAATGATTATCTTCGTGAAAAATCCAATATTTCATTAAAACTAAAACAGTTTAAATAATAATTCTTAAGGGGTGTTTATTTATAGTTATAAAAAGAAATAAACATGAGAGTTTAAATGGAAGCGCTCTATTCATTGTAGAGGTAGAGGTTTACGAACTCACTGGTCTGGCAGCCGAGGTGACCTCATGACAGTAATGAAAAAGCAGCCAATTTCACATTTGATGAAGAAGCGTAGATTTTGGGGTTATGGTGCCGCTATAGCGTTAATGCCTTATCTGTTAATCAAAATCGCCTGGACGTTCGGTCTCTTCATGCCGACCGAACAAATGGGCGACCCAAGTTGGCGCACTGCAAACGCAGTAACAATGGTTCTAGCTGCAGTTGGTGTCCTGTTAGCATTGGCGTTTAGCATGACATGGGGTGAGCGACTGCCCGCCTGGTTGGTTGCCTTGCCCGTCTGGGTAGGTACTGGTTTACTTATTCCTATGCTGTTGCTAGCACCTGTGCTTGGTCCTGCTGCTATGATACGCGATCAGCAGGCAGGAGCTGTCAACGTTTGGGTATATGAGCAGATTTTCGTAATGGTCTCACTGGTTGGGGTCGGGATCTGCCTACCTTTCGCCTTAGCTGGATACGCTAAAGCGCGTTGGCCAGAGGCATTTGCTGATCCAATCGACATTGAATTACTCCCGGGCAACAGCCAGAAACTGCATATCACCTTGGCTAGGCTTGTCGCGGCTGGCTGTATCCTGCTTGGATTTATTAAGCTATTCTGGGCGGTTGGTGGAACTATTGGCATCAACCCAGCTATGTTGGATAACCGCGATATATGGTGGCACCTATTGTCGTTGAGTACCGGTGTGTGGGCCTTCGCGGGGGCATGGGGTTTGTTGGTACTGACCACCCGCCGTGGGTCGAAGAGGTTCCTTCCTCCTATGGCAGCAGCATGGATCTCGTCGGGAATGCTGTTCTCTTATAACCTCTTTAACCGCTTGTCCGCCATTCGCCCCGATGCACAACCTGCTCTAGAGTACCCGCTTGCATATGTACTAACCACCGAGTTAAGTAGCGTCTTGGGAGTGATGATGGGAATAATTATCCTGATGGTACTGCACGACCGCCGGAGAGCAATGCGCAGTTCTAGAAGGAATTAATGTCCTAATATTGAATTATATTTATAAAAAGAGAAAAACATAAAATAAAAAAACTGCCCAATTCCATGTCAGATTGGAGGTTCTGCTGGATTTTATACAGAGAGTCTTTAAAACAATGAATGAAACGCCACATAATACTTATCAAATACTAACGAAACGTTCTAAACGACTAAGTGAAATGGCTGAATCCTTACATTGGACACCAAATATTTGGATAGGAACAAGTTTAGTGAATGAAGATGTATCTTATCCAATTAAAGATTTAAGAAAAAGTGCCTGCTCATGTAGAATCTGGCCCAGGGTCGGTTCTATGGAGACTGAATGGGTAAGAACAATGCGACCAGGGTGAAGAACAGAAAATAGCTTTCTTTTTTAAACAATGGGGCGGAGTTCAAAAACATYGGTTTGGAAGAGTATTAGATAACAAAACATATGATGAATATCCAAATCTCTCTTGCTTGATATAAGCAAGGTTTTTTTAGTGTGTATACTCGCGAGCGATTTAGTATAGCGAAAAAATCGCTTTTTAATAGGCTTCTTTGGCATGCCTACTTTTCCATCACTCGCCAGTTTCGAAATAAGGATCGTTTCGTATCTAGTCATTTACGTTGTTAGCTTGATGGGCATGTGATGCTACCCCAATAAGAATCTTTTTTCTTAATAAAATCCCTCAGTATAATAGATAATACTCACGAATACTGGCTTATTCGCAGTCATTAAAAATAGCTTCATTTTTTTTGTAATCTAGTAATAATTCTTCTGTAAGCTTCCACAAATTTTGCTGCATAAGCTTTTCATTTCCAGGATATACTGGTTCAATTTCAGCACCAGTTCCTACTGTAAAATATCTACCCGTAATATTTTTAAATTTTGGTTCAGTAGCTAGACGAACGATGAGGTCAGCACCCCTTTTAGGATTTCCGATGTTTAGAAGTTTCAATATTCCCCCTAATATTGTAGAAAACCAGAGATCTCTTCCTAGACCAGTATTATTGAAACCTGGATTCAGAGTGTTAGCAGTGATCTTAATATTAGATAACTGACGTGCAAGCTCATAGGTAAACRTTATGTTTAAGAGTTTTGTTTTACCATAGACTTCTGATGATCCTTTAGCTGTAAAGGAAGAAGTATCAATCAAATCATCTGGCAATTTTAGCTTTCCATGATTTCGTGATGATTCTGAAGCAACAGTAATGATTTTTCCATTTTCTGCTTTTATTAAAGATTCCTTTAATAAATCTGTAAGTAACCAGGGTGTTAGGTAGTTTACAGCTATCATCTCAGCGAAACCTTCAGATGTAATTCTTTGTTTAAAACCGTGAATCCCCGCATTATTAATAAGTACATCAACCTTTGGGTAGTTTTCTTTTATCTCGAGACCGATCCGACATGTATCTTTCATTAAGGACAGATCACCGAAATAGAAATCCACTTCAGTGACTGGTGAAGCTTTTTTAATCAACCTTTCAGTAATTTTTGCTCGCTCTTCATTACGCGCAGTCAATACTAGTTTTGCACCAAGTTTTGCAATTTCAACTGCTGCAATCTGACCTATACCACTTGTAGCCCCGGTAATTACAACAATAGGATATCCAGACATTATTAACCCCCAATAAACTTGACATATAACAGGTAAACGAAATATATTTGATATATGTCAACTATAAATAGTTAATTGATATATGTCAATTACTTATATAGAGAAGGAGATAACTATGAGTAATCACTCTGACGTTAGAGAAGAACTTGAACTAAATTTAGGTAAACAACTTAACGCGTTGATAAGCGAAGCGCATGCACTTAATGTTAGAACTGCTTCTATATTTGACGCAACATTACAGCCGGCAGCTTTTTTGATTGTTCGTTGGTTATACTCACATGGTCCTGCTAACGCAAGCACTTTAGCTGAATCAACCGCCATGGATCGAAGCTCTGTAAGTAGACTTATTGGTCAGCTGAAAAATCGAGGTTATGTTATGAGTGAACCTCACTCCACAGATCGTCGTGGTGTATTGTTGTCTTTGACCACAAATGGTCGTGAAAAAACTACAAGAGCAATAAGAGAAAAAGAATCTATCTTTTATGAAACTATCTCAGGTTTAACTAATTCTCAATTGAAAGAATATATTGAGATGCTTAAAAATCTTTCTCAGAAAAAAAAGGATTGATAAGATGAATGCTCTTTAGATAGACGGCCTTTACTGTACAATGATTTCTAAATTAGTGAAAGGATGGTATTGAAATGATGCAACTAAAATTACAGATAGTGGGTCAAGGTTTCTTGTATTAATTTGATCAAAATTTGTTTCAAATCTACCACAAATCCCTAATTCAGGGTTGGAAGCAAGAAACACTATAGAAATTAGGGATATTATAGAAGCCACTAAATTATTTATCATGACAGTATTTGCTTTTCCTAAACCAATCAGTACTGCTTGAAAGGGAGTACGAAAGTAGTGTAATAGAAAGAATGGCCCCATGATTTTAAGAAAAGTACCTGCTTCTGGTGACTTATATATCAGTGTCGTTAAAGGTTCTGCAAAAACGTACAAAATGATTGTCCATGGAACGCCTACAATCAAAGCTATGTTAACAGCTTGTTGAATTCTTTTCTTAATAAGAAGATGATTATTATTCTCTTTCGATTCACTAATAGCTGGTACTAAAGCTATTGATAAAGACTTAGTTACAAAACCCGGAAGAAGCATTAAAGGTATAGCATATCCCATCACAATACCATATTGTTTGGTAGCTAAAGCCGTTCCAATACCGGCCAGAGCCAAACTTTGTGTAATCAGAATGGGCTGAATAATTCCTATCAAAGATTGTATTAAGCCGTTTCCAGTTGTCGGCAGTCCAGTTTTAAGTAAATCGAAGAAAATTTCCTTACCTTTGCTGATCTGTTTTATAAAGGAATGGTGTAATTTGAATTTTTTATGTTTTGACCATTTAAATACAGAGAATAAATATAGTAGAGAAAATCCTTCCCCAATAATGCCACAAAGAATTGCCCCAGCTGCAGCATATTCTATTCCATAAGGAAGTAGCCACTGAACTAGAAAAAATATAAGCCCAATTCTAACAACTTGCTCAATTACTTGGGATATTGCAATTGGCGTCATGTTTTGTTTGCCACGGAAATATCCTTTTATGACTGAAGAAACTGCCAGAATAGGAACTATCGGTATAACGGCAAGTAAAGAATAATAAGCTCTTTGATCTGTTAAGAAATGTGAAGATAATGCCTTAGCACCGAAAATTGCAATAATCATTAAAACTAATCCTAATAAGCTAGTAGTAACTAATGATACAATCAGGATTTTTTTTACACGTCTATAGTTTCCCTTTATTTTCGGCTTCAGCAACCAGTTTAGATATGGCTATGGGGRGTCCTAACGTAGTTCATGTAATTAAAAGACCAGTAACAGGCATTGCCATCATGATAAGACCGACACCTTCAGGACCYATTACATTTGCTAATACTATTCCGTTGGCAAATCCCAATATCTTTGTAATGAATGCGGCAACTGTTAAAATCATAGTTCCTTTAAAAAGAGATTGTTTAGTCATCAATTATTCACCCTCTACCTTGTCCATATATGAATATATGCATGATAAAGGTAAACTTATGTTGGGTATTATAATGGAGCGAAAAGGGAGCCTTTTACCTTTCTGATAAGGTTGTCTATGTAAACTAGCTTTCTATATTTTTCTAGAACTAACGGGGAAAGTTAAAAAGCAGAGACAGAATTTTGGACAAGGAGATATAAAGTGAAGAAATTAAAAAACGATTTTCTCTAGGGTTAGCTGTGCTGATGGCCGCGTTTATACTTTTTTTAGTCTATGATCACTTAGACAATCAGAAAAAGGAAGGATAGAGCCGAGAATTCATGGAAGAAAGCAATAAGGTAAATAATGAATATGATATTATAGCGCTCGGAGTCAATCCAGATAACAAAACGATTAAAGTACATGTGCCGATAAAGGAAGAACAACGGAATGAACTGGCCTATTCTTTGGCTCAAATCGCCCAAAAGCATGGCATGGAGGATTATGAAGTCATAGTAAGAGCTATAAGAGATGGGTACCCACTTGGCCAAGACGTAACACCAGATAAAGTATATGAACTACGTAAACAATCAATTATTGATTAATTTAAGTAAAAAAAAGAGACTCATTCGCTCTCCTAGCTTTTCATAAGTTAGGGGCAGCAAACGAGTCTTTTATTATTTGTTAACACACAAGCAGGTTAAATTTGTGACCATCTAAATCTTCAAATAATCCACCATAATATCCTTCATGTTCTGTTGAACGTTCGAGTACTTTGCCACCTGCCGCTTCAACTTTATCCAATATCTCATCGACCTCTTTATTTTCCTTCACACCTATCGACACTAACACTTCATTTGCATTAGGTTGTACTGAAGCACGAGAAACCTGCTCATAATGAGACTTTTCAATTAGAATGATTATCGAACCTTCCGCCACTTTAATACCAACCATTTTATCTAACATATCTGGGTTTTTATTAATATTGAATCCGATTCCCTCGAAAAACGCTTCACTCTTTTCTAAATTTCCAACTGGTAAATTAAACCATACGGATTGTAACATTCTTACATCCCCCCAGTGAGCTGAATACATAACTTTTTCAATTATATACATTTTAATTTCCTTATGCAAAGTCAGCGATTTGACATACGTAAGAGTCAATAAAAAATGGCATTACGTATGTGTATTTGTCGATCTCTTTAATCGGGAAATCGTGGGCTTCAGTACAGGAACAAACAAAGATGCTTTACTTGTCTATCGTGCATTCGCCTCCATCAAGGTTGACCTTCGTAAGATCCAGATCTTCCATACGGATCGTGGAAATGAGTTTAAAAATAAGCTCATGGA
>NZ_JBFUHM010000093.1:0-7592 GCF_056402395.1 Peribacillus sp. P4_B1 | reverse complement strand
GGGTTGATTACATTATTGGATGAACCCGTTATTGATATCAGTTATATGGTCAATTACTTTTGTGAAATGAGAGAGAAATACGGGTTAAATACTATTGTTGGAGATGCTTTTCGTCTGGATATTGTAAAACAAGCATTAGAAGAAGCRGGKTTCAAAGTTTTATATATATACAAAACCCTCATGCAATCTATGCAAAACTTGCWCCTAGAATTGAAATGCTCTTTGCCCAAAAACGTATTATTTTTGGAGATAAYCCATTGATGAGGTGGAACACRAATAACATTGTTGTAAAAGTTAAAAATGATGGAAATAAAGACTTTGTCAAAAAAGATGAAGTTAGGAGAAAGACAGATGGATTTTCAGCTTTTGTCTACGCTCTGTGGCAAGCTGATCAAATACTAATCGATGATGTGGACTTTTTCTTAGATGATATAGAATTTTAATAGGCTCTGTAAAAGGATGTTGTTGATTATATTATGGGACTATCGGGGCAGTGTAGTTGAAGAAATATAATTGTTTATATATATATACATTAAAATAGTCCTACATAAATGTTGTAATTTGTGATATGATACAAAAGTTAACAATTTTGTTAGTCTGTGGCCATATACTAATCTATTTTACTTGACAAAGGAATGGTATTATTTATGAAAACAAAAATTTTTTCGTTTGGTATAGTCGCTTTATTATCTTTTGTAATGGCAGTTCCAACATTAGCCGCCAGTAATTCGTATGGTTTCTCAATGTCAGCATCGGTTGTAGATGGAAGTAAAAATGGAGAATATCATACATTAAATAAGGGAACAGCAAAAATAGATGGGTCTCATTATGTATCTTCTAGTCGCCCTGGTGCACTTACTCCCAGCAAAGTAACTTATCAATTATGGAATAAAACATCAGGTAATAGTTTTGGTAAAGTAACAGCTACACCTGATGCTAGTGGATCAAAAAACTTTTCCGGTTCATATTCCGGGCTTGGTGGTGGCTCAAAGTATTATCTACTCATTATGAAAGGTGACGATGGAAGAACAGTTAAAGGTTCAGGAAAAATATCTAATTAACCTTCAAATTTTAAAAAACAAAGAACTTATAATTAGTTTATAAGTTCTTTGTTCGTTATTTTTACGTTAGAGGAGAAAAAGAATGGCTATTTATTTTGAGGGATTGGTTACTTACTGTTTAATGATTTTATTTGTGATTTTAGCGCTTATTTTAAAATTTAAGTTGAAAAAAACTTATACTTATTTGTTGTTTTTTACCATTATGTACATCTATCTGTGTAACGTTATCGACATAACCCAATTCCCAATTTACAAAGACGATGATCAAAGAGAAATATTTGGCGGGCAAAACGTTTTTAGAACTATGAATCTCATACCCTTTCAATATGGATTTACAAAAGACAGTTTTTTAAATATTTTAATGACTGTACCACTTGGTTTAGGGCTGCCTTTCTTAATTAAAGCCTCTTTCAAGAAAATCTTTGGAGCAGGTTTATTAATGGGATTATCAATAGAATGCACTCAACTGTTAGTTGCTTTATACGCAGGATATACGCTTAGATATGTCGATATTGATGATATCATTTATAATCTTTTAGGGACACTAATGGGTTATCTAATACTATTTAAACTATTCAAAATTACATTGAAATTCATTGTAAAAAAGTTTGATATGAAATTCAATCCACTATTAAAACACATGTATAATGCTTAAACTCCATTAATAACTAGTCATTCAAGCACCTTATGCTTTCATTACAACACCATTCCCAAGCATATCAACTTTTGATACTAAAGAAGGAATTAACGAATAGGTAATGCATAGCATAATAACATTCATTTGTCTACGATATGTTGCATTCATTAAGAAACACTAGAGGAGACCACAATTTAGTGGTCTCTTTAATTTGTTTAAAATTCGACATTAATGAACAAAGCCTTAAAAAGGAGGGGAGATATTGGGAATATTAGACCTGGTGAAATGCAKAAATAAAGAACTTGAATTTATGTTTGATTTTGATTTAATCCAAGATACTTCCAAGAAAATTCACATGAAGCAATTGGCCATTCAAACATGTATCAATATGATTGGCCGTACTATCAGCCAATCGGAATTTTATGTGAAGAAAGATAAAAAGATTGTGAAGGACGAAATGTACTACCGGTTAAATGTCAGACCGAACCCGAACATGTCAGCCAGCCAATTTTGGGAGACTGTTGTCCATAAGCTGATTTATGACAATGAGTGTTTGATTATCCAGTCAGATACCGAAGATCTATTAATTGCTGACTCATTCACACGAGTCGAATATGCCCTGGTTAATGATTCATTCAAAGATGTAACCATTAAGGACTTTACGTTTTCTCGAACATTTCAAATGAACGATGTTATTTATTTGGAATATAGCAACAAAAAGCTATCAACTTTGTTTGATGGCTTAAATTCCGATTATGGAGAACTATTTGGCAGGATCATAGAATTTCAGAAACGTAAGAATCAAATACGTGGACTTGTTGATGTAGAGGCTATAACTGATAAGTCGGAAAAGGGACAAGAAAAATTACAGAATTATATAAACAAAATATACAATGCATTTACCTACAAGTCAGTAGCTATTGTTCCACAACAAAAGGGATTTAAATTAGAGGAATTAAAGAGCACGTCTCAGCTTCAAAATGTTGATGAAGTCGCCAAGGTAATTGATGGTTTTCTAAACCAAGTTGCCAAAGCCTTAGGTATTCCAGCTTCGTTACTTCATGGTGATATGGCTGATGTAGAAAAGCCTACACGGAATTACATGACATTTTGCATTGATCCGTTTTTGAAAAAAATTAAAGATGAACTGAATGCAAAAATGATTGATAAAAAGGAATACCTGGCAGGAATGAAGATGGAAGTCATGCGCGTCTCTTATAGCAATATGTTTGATGTTGCCACTGCTGTCGATAAGTTAAGATCATCCGGTACTGTAAACGGAAATGAACTGCGTGAGGAACTTGGCTTGGAAAGGGTGGACGATCCTATGATGGATAAATACTTCATCACAAAAAACTATCAAGAAAGTTCAGAAGCACTTAAAGAAGGTGAGAAAAATGAAGCATAAAATCAAGGGTGATATTATCAATTGGAAATCGAGTATTTGGGATTTTAACTATCAAATGAAGTCTATAAAAGAAGAGGAGGATAGTGATTTATCCGTTAATTCTTACGGTGGCGATGCCTTTTTAGGATTTGATATTTGTAATACTCTTAAAGATCATAAAGGTCTTGTTACTGTGACGATAACAGGAATGGCGGCAAGTGCTGCATCCGTTATTTGTATGGGTGCTGATAAAATACGAGCGCATGCAAATACCATGCTGATGGTCCACAACGCTCAAACATTTGTAGGTGGAGACGCTAAAAAACTTCGAAAGGCTGCTGATGATGTCGAAAAGGTTAGCCAAACAGATATGGATATTGTTTTAAGGCTATGGGCGGGCGCATTCGCAGGTCTTAGTGGTACTGGTCTTTATGAAGTATTCAATTATCGATGATGTGGACTTTTTTTGGATAATATAGAATTTTAATAGGCTCTGTAAAATGATGTTGTTGATTTATGAACTAAGGGCATGGTAGTTCTATAATACCTGCCCCTTGTTTAATGATCCTCCTTGTCTCCATTGATTGTACAATTCTACAAACTCTTCTGTTACTTGGGCTTTGGGCCGGACCAAAAAAACATACGTTTTGAAACGCCACAATCAATCGTGGTATTTTCTCGAAGAAATATATGAATAACTCAATAAAAAAAGTCGTAATTCATTATTTATAAATAATATTTTAATATTGACATTATTGTTTAATTTGGTAATATTTTATTGTTGTTCCATTTTTTTCTTTTATTAATTCGTTAATTTAGTTACTTATAAATATTATTATGTAGTTCTATTAATTAATTAATTAATTAATAATTAAATGGATAAAAAAACAAAAATTACTTTAGGTGGTTAAATGATGTATGAGAAGGTCATTAACGAAAAGTTAAATAAACTAAAAGAAAGTGGACAATATCGCAAATTTGTCATTCTTAATCGTATAAGTGGTCAATATCCCTTAGCCCAATTAAACGGTGATGAGAATGGAAAACCTGTAGTTGTATGGTGTAGTAATGATTATTTAGGAATGTCTCAGCACTCTGTAGTAACTGATGCAATGCAAGAAGCAATTAGAATGTTTGGGGCTGGATCAGGAGGGTCTCGTAATATTGGAGGAACTCATTATCAATATGCCCAGTTAGAAAAAACTCTTGCAGAATGGCATGGCAAAGAATCAGCTCTTGTTTTCCCCACAGGTTATGGTTCAAACGATGCAACACTACAATGCTTATTAAAACTTTTTCCAAATTGTATGGTGTTTTCAGATGAACGTAATCATGCTTCTATTATTAATGGAATTCTAAGCACTAAAGTTGAAAAATCTATATTTAAACATAATGATGTGGAACACTTAGAAGAATTACTAGAAAAGCAACCCCTTGATCGTCCAAAAATAATAGTATTTGAATCAGTTTACTCAATGGATGGGGATATTTCACCAATTGAAGACATTATAGCTCTTGCTAAAAAGTATAATGCTCTTACTTTTCTAGATGAAGTCCATGCAATTGGTATGTATGGACCTAGAGGTGCTGGGATTGCTGCAGAGCTTGGAATTGCTCACAAAGTAGATATCATTCAAGGTACAATGGCAAAAGCAATTGGTGTAATAGGTGGTTATATTACTGCTTCTGCTTCATTAATTGATGCTGTTCGTTCTTTTGCATCGGGATTCATTTTCACCACTTCCTTACCTCCAGCCGTTGTAGCTGCTTGTCATGCTAGCATTAAACATTTGATATCGTCGGATAAAGAGAGAATCTCTCTGCAAGAAAAGACAAATACTTTAAGGGATTTTCTTTCTAAAGCAGGTATTCCAATTATGGAATGCAGTGAAACGCATATTCTTCCAGTTTTGATTGGAGATGCAAAGAAATGTAAGGAAGCAGCTCAAAGATTACTTGAGGAACATCAGATATACCTACAACCTATTAATTCTCCTACAGTAGCTGTTGGGACAGAACGTTTTAGAGTTAATGTTACACCTAACCACTCTGAAGACCAGATATCCCAGTTAACAGCTGCTTTAAAAGAAGTGTTCACTTATTTTAATATTCCTTTTTCCAAAAAGTTAGATTTAGTAAACGTATGACAAACTTTATGTACATCTTTTGTTTATTAGTATGGGGGCTTAATTTTATTGCCGTTAAAATTCAAGGTACACCTGTGAGTTTAGAATTATCTTTATCATATCGTTTAAGTATGTCGGCCATCCTATTTTTCATTCTATTGTGTATTCTTAAACCAAAAGGAAAACCTATGAAAAAGGATGTTCCATTTATTATTGTGTTTGGAATATGTAATTTTGCCTTAAGCTATTTATGTCTTTATTACGCGACTATCTTAAGTTCAGCAGCTATGGTGACATTAATATTTTCATTGAAAGTTATTTTAACACCCATTGCTCTTCGTATTTTTTTAAAAGAACAATTACATTCACATATTTTAATAGGTGGGATAATTGGTGTACTAGGGGTTTGTATAGTTATATACCCAAGTTTAAATAATATTCATGGATTTAATGATATAAAAGGTATTCTAATAGCAGTACTTGGTACTATCCTTACTGCAATAGGTGATGCTAGCTCAGCTAGAAACGCGAAGAAGAAAGTAAACCCTATCTATGCAAATGTACTTGGATTTACAGCAGGAGGAATCCTTTTATGGGCAATTGTGTACATTAAAGGACAAGTGGTTAGTCTACCAACATCTATTTCATATTTATCTGCTCTGTTCTATTTAACTATATTTGCCTCCTTTGGAGCTTGGCTATTCTATCTAAAACTTGTAGAGAAAATAGGTGGAGCAAAAAGTGGATACATGGTTGCTCTTTTTCCAGCAATTGGAGGTATAGCTTCAGTAATGATTGGTGATTCAGATCCATCCATTTACTTGGCGGCTGGTTGTTTTTTCAGTTGTTTAGGTGCCGCTATTGCATTAGGATTAGGCAAGCGTTTTGGAAAGACAAACTTGAATGAAGAAAACTCGATTAGTAAATAAGGCTTTTTGCTGTAATACCTTATTATATTCCTAGTTCACGGTGAATCTTAAAAAAATGTTTGTCATTTTAGAAAAATAAAATTGAACAATCTAATTCTAAAAAGATTATTATGCCCACAGATAAATGAAATTTTACAATATACATTATTTTTTGGCGAGATTCTTTTAATAAAAATCGAGTTGATCTGCCCCGTAAATGTTAGACACCAACTAATATTTACGGGGTGTTTTTTTATGGCTTGTACAATTTGAACGTTGATTGGAACGTAGTGCACTCGCTTCCACATCCGCCCTCATTGCTTCTAGCGGCATTTCTACCTCAATATTTTGCAGAAGTTTAACCCGGGTAATTTCACCAGCCGTAAATGATTGGTCATCGTCATCTGTTAAAACCGCATAATAAAATTCATTCACACCAGTTGATGCTTTATAACTTTTTTTCATTAATCACTACGATTTTTAAAAATAAGGCTATGTTAAATTTTATTGTTGTTTTATTAAAAGTTAAAAGGTATTAGAGAAAGTTATGTACTGTAGCAGAGGCAACGGCTGAAGCTGCATATTTCTTAGGTTCTATCCGTTCTTTTCGTTTAAATTATCCGTTCTTATCTTGAAGAAAATAAGAAGGTGCAAATAAAAAGATACTAACTGACGCTGCTCTTGCATTTTAGAAGCTATTGAAGATGCAGGATACACAGCTATGCTATTTACAGGGTAAATCCTTTCTTGAAAATCATTTAGATGAATCAAGATTGAAAAAGTATGCTTTGTGGATTGCTCGATACAATAGCACTTTGGGACGCAGTGCAGATATTTGGCAACATTCTGATACAGGAAAAGTAAATGGTATTAGTACTAAGGTGGATTTAAACTTAGCCTATAGGGATTTCACGGACACAGTAAATAGTGTTAACCCAAATAATCTATCGGAGAATACATCAACAACTTATATTGTGAAAAAGAACGACTCACTTAGCTTTATTGCAAAAAAATATAATACAACCGTAAAATCTCTTGTTAGTCTTAACGGAATTAAAAACCCGGACAAAATTAATATCGGTATGAAACTGAAAGTCAATGGATCGGTTTCAATAACAAATAGTACCAAAAAGTATCACACTGTTAAAGGTGGCGATACCGTATCAGCTTTAGTTAAAAAATATGGAAGTTCCACATCTAAAACCTGGAATAGTATAAAAAACATCGATAAAATTTATGTCGGTCAAAAATTACGTGTGAAATAAGTAAAAGCCCTTACTCGATTTGAGTAGGGGTATTTTTATAGCGCTGTTTAAAGTACATTCAATTAACAGGTGCATATGATAATTTTATAAACTGTGTGAAGGGTTGAGAAAAATGTACTATGTTCCTTATATCCATACCTATCAATATCAAAATCCTTATTATGTTAATGTACCAATGTATAACTATGTAAGAAATCCTGATTATTGG
>NZ_JBFUHM010000092.1:0-8381 GCF_056402395.1 Peribacillus sp. P4_B1 | reverse complement strand
AGGTGGAAGCGTGGCGACATGTGGAGCTGACTGATACTAATAGATCGAGGACTTAACCAACGCTTTTAAAAAAATGAAATACCTTCTTATTATCTAGTTTTGAAGGAACAACGTTCCTGATATGTTTGGTGGCGATAGCGAAGAGGTCACACCCGTTCCCATTCCGAACACGGCAGTTAAGCTCTTCAGCGCCGATGGTAGTTGGGGGTTTCCCCCTGTGAGAGTAGGACGCCGCCAAGCCATTTAAAAGATCAGCCATCCGGCTGGTCTTTTTTTGCGTTAAGAACAAATTATGGAGCCCTGTTATATATAGAAGCTGTTACATCACCATTGAAAGGGGCTGAAATCGAAAATTGTTCATCCTTTTAAATTTAATCCGTTTCGACTATCGTAACTTAGGATATAAGCGAGGTATTAGTACTACCTGCTTAGACAATGGGTATTAAAATCGATTGCAAATAACTGGATAATTGATATAAATAAGCAGCAATACAAATATTTTAGCTAAAAAGAAATTAATTCAGAAACTGGTAACTAAAAATGTGGGGAATATCAAAATAGAAGGAAGCCCTCATAAAGGATAAAATAATTGGTGCCTCTGCAAATAAAAGGTATTCTTCCAACTTGTATGAACACTAACAAATACAAGGCAGGGCTGAACTTTTAAGGTAAATGAGATCCAAAATGAGACCTTCGGAATTTAAAAATAATGAGTATGGGGAATTGCTCTATGGTCATTAAGGACTGCTTCATGAGTTTGACACAATTAAATTAGCGCAGTATAATAATCCAGTAGAACGATATACTAAATAAATTTAACTAATTTACGGTAGCATAAATGTTTTTCAATACTTTTCTAATCGCTTGAATTTAGTAGAACGATATACTAACAACAAGCACGTTTAGTAGAACGATATACTAGTAATGCTGAGTTGGTAGAACGATGTACTAACTTAGCCGGTTAATCTATGATGTTTATTGTTTTATTTAGTACGTAATTATTTTTCTTGAATTTATGGTATGGGGCAAGGGGGCAACATCTGAAAGGCTTAAGAATCAAATTGCATTTCCGATAACTTTTTAAATAGGGGTGTGTTTCATGAAAAATCCATTTATAAAAATGGCCACAGGTTTATATATTAGCTATTTTATTTTAGGCATGATCAATATTATCATTGGATCAAATATGGAAAATTTGTCAAATCAATTAAATACAAGTGCATCAGGGATAAGTTACTTGGTCTCTGCCATAGGAATCGGTAAGTTAGTTTCTTTGTTTTTCGCCGGTAGACTGTCGGATAAATTAGGAAGGAAACCATTTGTTGTTTCAGCATCTTTTATCTACCTGATCTTCCTTATAGGCGTACCTTTGGCTCCTAACTATACATTGGCATTTATATTTGCTGTATGTGCTGGTATTGCCAATTCATTTTTGGATGCAGGTACGTATCCAGCACTTATTGAGGCTTTTCAAAAGAAAGCTGGTTCCGCTACCGTATTAGTAAAAGCGTTCGTTTCAATCGGTGCCGCACTTCTTCCATTTATCATGGCGTTCTTTATAGCTAGAGATATGTTTTACGGGTATACATTCTTCTTAATGGCTGCTGTATATCTTGTTAATGGATTTTTCCTGCTTAAGGTTTCATTCCCGGATCATAAAGCCCAAAGCCAAACTCGGAATGATGAACAAGCTGTGCCGGTTCAACAGCAATTCCTCTCAAAACCGAAGTTTGCTCAGGAAGGTTTGGCCGTCATACTATTAGGCTTCACATCAACTGCTTTATTCATGTTGGTTCAAGTCTGGCTTCCGAACTTCGGACAAGATGTATTGGGGCTAACCCAAGCTAAGGCTGTTCAATTGCTTAGTTACTATAGTATTGGCTCCCTTGTTTCTGTCATTTTACTAGCTGTTCTATTGAATAAAGTAATTAAGCCCGTTACCGTCATGATTATCTATCCGGTCATTGCAGCATTATCTTTATTGTCACTCATCTACATCCAGCAACCATTTATAACCGTTTTGAGCGCTTTCTTCATAGGGCTTTCAACTGCAGGGGTATTCCAATTAGCCATGACAATAATCACGGAATTCTTCCCTGCCAATAAAGGTACGATCACTTCATATGTAAACATTGCAGGTAGCTCAGCCTTTATCATCATACCTTTCATTACTGGTATCATTTCCAAGAGTGCTGGGTTAACAGCGGTCTTCTTGTTTGATGTGGCAATTGCGGCAGTTAGTATTTTGTTGGCCGTTTTCGTTGCCTATCGATACAAAAAGGTAATTAAAGTTTCCAATTAAACGGTCTAACTGAACATCAGTGGGGCATGAACCCCACTGATGATAATGATAAAAGGGGGAAACATCATGCAAACAATCACGATCAAAGACGTAACGATCGGAGAAGGGGTTCCAAAAATCATCGTTCCACTAATGGGGACAACGGAAGAAGAACTGCTTAAAGAAGTTGAAATGGTAAATGCGCTACGGCCGGATATCATTGAATGGCGAGTAGATGTCTTTGAACAAGTCGAAAGCTTAGAAGCCGTTTCGGATATGATTTCAAAACTTAGAAGTGCTGTTCCTAGTACTTTGCTGCTTTTCACTTTTAGAAGCCATAAAGAAGGCGGAAACAAGGAAATCAGCGATGATTATTATTTCCAACTTCTTCATACAGCAATTAAAACGAAGAATATTGATCTTGTCGATGTGGAATTGTTTTTTGAGGAATCATCAGTGAAGGAGACTGTGAAGGTAGCTGAGGAAAATGGCGTATACGTAGTGATGTGTAACCATGATTTCGATAAGACACCAGCAAAAGAAGAAATCATTTACCGATTGCGTAAGATGCAGGAATTTGGCGCCCATATTCCCAAAATCGCTGTAATGCCCCAAACAGTTGGTGATTTACTCGTATTACTAGATGCAACTTACACGATGAAAACTAAGTATGCCGATCGCCCATTCATTACAATGTCAATGTCGGGTACAGGCCTGGTCAGTCGATTATCAGGTGCGGTGTTTGGATCTGCTTGTACATTTGGTGCCGGAAAAGAAGCATCTGCACCAGGACAAATCCCTGTTACCCAATTAAGAAATGTATTGAAAATCATTGATCAAAATATTTAACTCATAATTCCATCCAAGAAGGAATTTATATAAAGTTTAAAAAATCAGGGGGAATAGAACATGGAAAATCTAGGACGAATTAATGGGAAAACAGAATTAGTAGGATTGCTTGCAACACCTATTGGACATTCATTATCACCTGCCATGCATAATTTAGCTTTCGATAAATTAGGCTTGAATTGCGCGTATTTAGCATTTGAGGTTGGAAATGAAGAGCTGGAAGATGCAGTCAAAGGGATGCGTGCATTAAATGTAAAAGGCTTTAACGTATCCATGCCTAATAAAATGAAGATCCTTCCATATCTTGATGAATTGGCGGACAGTGCTAAATTTTCAGGAGCCGTTAATACAGTTGTCAATGTCGATGGAAAGTTCGTAGGGCACAGCACTGATGGAATGGGATATACCCGGAACCTAAAAGAACATGGTATTGATATTAAAGGCAAGAAAATGACTCTTATCGGTTCTGGTGGGGCTGCTACTCCAATTGCCATTCAATCTGCGCTTGAAGGTGTGGCGGAAATCAGCATTTTTGCTCGTGATGATGCTTTCTTCCCGCAAGCAGAAGAGAATGTACGAATCATCAATGAGGATATGAAGCATTTAAATGTGAAAGCCAATGTATACCCTCTTGAAAATGTTGAACAATTAAAGGCTGAAATCGCAACTAGTGATATTTTGGCAAATGGAACCGGCGTTGGCATGAAACCACTTGAAGGCTTAAGTGTCATTCAAGACGAATCAATGCTGCGTCCTGATTTAATCGTAACCGATGTTGTTTACATCCCACGAAAATCTAAACTAATGGAACAAGCTGAAGCTGTAGGTGCTACAGCTATTAATGGTCTTGGGATGATGCTTTGGCAAGGTGCATTAGCCTTTGAATTATGGACAGGTCAACAAATGCCTGTTGATTTCATCAAAGAGCAATTGTTTGCAGAATAAAATGATTCCACTCTGGAGATTGTTCTCCAAATAGAGGTTTTTTTTCATACTCGATGTGCATCATTTATTAAATGATTAAAAAAATTGGGTGCACCAAACCTCGGAGCTAAGAAAATCAGGGAGTGAAATCCCTTGATTTTCTTAGCGTTTTTTTTTTAAAGTGGTTTTCATGTAAATGGATAACATAAAGAGGAGACTTCAATGTAATTACATTGTGCATGAAGGTGTTATATGGGAGAAACACAACGTGATTTATTATAGGGGTGTAATAATGAAAAATCAGTATTTTAAAGCGGCATCTGGCATGTATATTAACTATTTTCTGCTGGGGATGGTTAATATAATTCTCGCCTCAAACATGCCCTCTTTAACAGAACAATGGGATACGGACTCTACTGGTATTAGTTATCTTATTGCAGCAATAGGAATAGGCAGATTACTCACGTATGGTCTCACGGGAGTATTATCAGATAAATTTGGAAGAAAACCATTAATCATGGTCTCTTCGGTTATAATGGGCGTTTTTTTAATCGGGATTCCATTTTCTCCCACATATGAAATGGCCTTTGTATTTGCCTTACTTGCGGGAATTTCCAACTCAGCCATGGATGCTGGTACATATCCGGCGCTAACTGAAATGTTTCCTGAATCTGCTGGTTCCGCGAGTGTTATGGTTAAGGCTTTTGGTTCGCTTGGTGCTACAATCCTGCCATTCATCATCTTGTTTCTTACTACGAACCAATTATTTTACGGGTTTGCATTTTTAGTACCAGCTGTCATCTATTTCATGAATATGTTTTTGGTGTTGTCCGCTTCATTTCCAAGCAAATCCGAAGCTGTCAGTAAAGAAGGGGATTTGCATAGTAACAGGTTCATAACGGAACCTAAATTTTGGAGCGAAGGAGTCGCACTAATCATAATTGGGTTTACATCAACTGCGTTATTTACAGTTTCGCAAATCTGGTTACCGAGTTTCGGCCAGGAAGTCGCAGGGATGCAATCTTCAAGTGCAATTAAATTATTGAGCTATTATAGTGTGGGGTCACTTATTTCCGTCCTGCTATTATCCATCTTATTAAACAAATGGATTAAGCCCGTGACGGTGATATTGCTTTATCCAATGATTACTTTACTTACGGTAATCATCATATTAACGATTCATTCACCTATTGTCTTAAGTATTAGCTCCTTTTTCCTTGGAGCCTCGACAGCTGGGATCTTTCAATTAACCATTGCAATAATGACTGAACTTTTCTGGAGAAAAAAAGGAACTGTAACAGGGATCGTTGCGACGGCATCCAGTTTGGCGAGCGTCATTTTACCAATTGCAACGGGCTTGATCGCTAAGAGTGGGGATATATCGCATATATTTCTTTTTGATTGCTTTATTGCTACTATAGGAATCCTGGCTGCAGCTTTTGTATATTACCGGTATAAGAAATTGACACAGCACCAGACCATATTTAACCATGGCTAAAAATATTGAAGGATTTACTTAAAACTCCATCTTCCGGAACTAGGATGGCGTTTTTTGGGACTAATGAATATTGGATATAAATGTTTTGGTGTGATTAATGATCGTTGAGATTCCCATGTTCCAAAAGCAAGGGTGTAATAATGACAGTAACTATATTATTATTATAGTAAGAACATGATAATAATAAGTACATCAAAAATACATTCAAGATGGTGATTGAAATATGAAACAATCCAAAAAAGGGCGGGTTACGCTGCAACAGGTAGCAAAACATGCTGGGGTATCTACATCCACTGCTTCCCTTATCGTTCGCAATAACCCTCGAATATCGGAAGCGACGCGAAAAAAGGTGCTAAAATCCATGCATGAATTGGGTTATGTTTACGATAGAATTGCAGCAAACCTAAGGTCGCAGAGTTCTGATACTGTAGGAATCATTATTACCGACATATCAAATACCTTTTTTTCTGAATTCCTGATAGGCGTTCACGATGCATTGGATGAGGTCGGGTATACAGTGTTGCTGGGGACTACATTTGACTCGGTTGCCAAGCAAGATCATCTCCTTTCAACCATGATGGAACACAGGGTGGGTGGCCTGATTCTTTGTCCTGTCTCTGAGAGCTCACAAGATACAATTGAACGGTTAAATGAAATTGACACGCCGATGGTGCTTGCTGTCAGGGAACTGCCTGGGGTGAATAGCGACTATGTAGGCATAGACTATCCAGAAGGAGCCAGGATCGCTGTTGATCACCTCCTTGGAAAGGGGCATAAAAGAATTGCGCTCCTTGGTGGCATTAAGGAATCTTCTACTTGGATCGAGAGAATGGAGGGATACCGTGAAGCTCTTTCAAGAGCGGGATTGGAAGTGGATGAATCGTTGGTGATAGATAGTGTCCCTACACGGGAGGGAGGGCTTGAGGCTGTTTTGAAAGTACTTGAGAATCCTAATCCGCCTACCGCAATTTTTTGCTTTAGCGACTTAATTGCCTTTGGTGTTATGCAAGGGTTAATGATGAAAGGAATTACTCCTGGAAAAGATATAGATATCGTTGGGTTCGATAACGTTCCAGTCGCAGAAATCTATCATCCTCCGTTAACGACCATTTCCTCATTCCCTAGACGTATTGGGAAAGAGGCAGCGAATCTCTTGTATCAGCAAATGGAGAAAATAGATCGGGAACAACAGCGAATCATATTGAATCCAGAACTGATTATTAGAGAGTCTTCCTAAAAAAGAAAAATAAAAAGGTGATTAGTCCACAGGAGGTTAGGTACCGCTGTGCCCTTTTCATCTTTTCTATTATTCTTTTATTGGAAACATTGATTACATATCAAAAAGGTTTGCCTTACTTAAGCGGTTCATAAATATCCCAGGCCACTTTCAATGAATCGACTATAAAGTCTGCCACTTCATCAACATCTAAATCATTGGTATTCACTTTTGAATGATGATAGGAGTATATTTCCTGTCTCGTGTAAAAAAGTTCTTCGATTTCTTCAAGGGACCGGCTTTGTAAAACAGGTCTACTATCAATAAGCAAGCCTATTCTCTCTTTCCAGTATTCCCAAGATAAGTCCAGGTAAAAGACAATGCAATTGGTTAAACAGATATTCCGTATATCCTCTTGTAAAAATGCCCCGCCTCCAACTGAAATGATTTTCAATTGTTGTTGACTAAGGCTTTCAATCACACTTTTTTCTTTTTCGCGAAAAGCTTTTTCCCCAAACTTCTTGAAGATTTCCGTAGTGGGCATATTGAATTCCTTTTCAATTTCTTGATCTATATCAATAAAGTCCCTATATAATTTCCTGGCTACCTTCTGTCCGATCGTCGTCTTTCCTACCCCCATAAAGCCAATAAAAACGATACTTTGCATCCTTAAAGATGTGTTTTTATTAATCATTTATAAATCCCTCTCCCAACTATTTTTTATAATGATTAAAAGTCTCTCCTGAAAATTTTAAAATATAATTATTATAGTATAAGTAAGTAAAATTGTAAAAAAGTTTTTTAATATTTGGACAATGGAACCCTGTGTTTTAGCGGTTTAATATTTAATAACTCTACCCGGAAGGAGCAATCAGGTTTCAGTATTCGATTGATGCAACTAATTATTCGTTTCCTCATCTATTTAAGTTTTTATTGCCATAACCTATCACTTGCATGGTTTATGGATTTTGCCAAAGGCATTACTTAGTTGAAGGGGAAGCGGTAGTTCAAATGGTTGGGATAAATGATTTTCCTGGATTATATGTTTTAAGAGGAAGACAAGGTGTGACAGGCACATTTATTCCTTCATATAAGTGATTAATTCATTTGAAAAGAAAATGTATGAAATGTGTTGACTTTATGGTACGAAAGGATTAATATAAATAAGCACCAACTAAGAAAAACAAAAAACTTCATCCGCTTTTGGCAGATTGCTAAAAGAAATAATAACTATTGACTTCTTACAATGAAAATGATAAGATGAAATGGTCGCTGAAAACGCAGCGATTTAAAATAAGTTAAAAACTTCGCAGAAGTTGACAACTAATCAATAAAGTGTTATGATGGATAAACAAGCCGTTCGAAAGAACGATTGTGAAAATTGCTCTTTGAAAACTGAACAAAACAAAGCGCCAACGTTAAATTTTAAGTGAGCACACACTATCAAAAAAGCAAAATGAGCAAGTCAAACATTTCTTCGGAGAGTTTGATCCTGGCTCAGGACGAACGCTGGCGGCGTGCCTAATACATGCAAGTCGAGCGAATCGATGGGAGCTTGCTCACTGAGATTAGCGGCTGACGGGTGAGTTACACGTGGGAAACCTGCCTATTAG
>NZ_JBFUHM010000091.1:0-8436 GCF_056402395.1 Peribacillus sp. P4_B1 | reverse complement strand
TCAAAGGATTAGGCGTCCCATTTGGAAAAGCATATGAATGGGGAAATAGCAGAAAGGGTTATTGGCGCATAGCGCATAGTCCTATTCTAGACAAAACCCTTAATAATGTTTATTGGCTCCATCATGGGTTAGTAAATCTATATGAACGATATACAAAACTACGTCAGACTTAAACTGAACCGCCGTATACCGAACGGTACGTACGGTGGTGTGAGAGGTCGGAGGCTAGGCGCCTCCTCCTACTCGATTATAGCTGAAAATTCATAAACACAACATCTATGTACATGAAGTCTTAGTTTGCTTACTTGATTGTATAATCTCTTTCAACCTTGCAAATTCGGGTTGTGTATGACGAGTACCAATCTTTCATTCCTTTTTCTTGTGCATTTTTGTGGGCAGCATTTTCTTTCCAAAGCTTAATGGCATCCAGGGATTTCCAATAGGATACGGTAATTCCTACTCCGTTTTGGTCTCTTACGCTTTCTACTCCTAAATAGCCATCTTGTTGGGCGGCAAGTTCGTCCATGAAATCAGCGGTTGAATTGTAGCTTGTAACATCTTTATCGTTTCTTTGAGAAGTGAAAATACAAGCGTAATAGGGTGGTTCAGGTGTATTTGCAAGAAACATGGAATGGCGCCTCCCTCTATCTTAATATTCAAAATAATATCACATAGGGAAGAACGTGGATAGGGGCTATTCCACAATATAGAAAACTGATTGTAAAATTGAAAATCGGTCCAGGTAAGAAAATATTTACAGACAGCCTGTGCAGGGTGAAGTGGGGCCTTGATCTCTAGCCAAGAAACTAATAAAAGCCTAAATAGTTTTCGGAAGCTCTTAATTTCCTTAATAAGCCTGTTCAGCGGAAGGTTTTTTCTCCTGATGCACGAATATATTACATTTAAGGTTTTTACAAAAAAAGGAGATGGTTTCTGTGTGCGGGATTTGTCAGTAAACATAAAGAAAGAGATGTATTTTTACCGAAACAACGCGATATTCATTTGAAAAAGGCATTAAAGGATCTATCAGCAGATCCTGATGTTTTAGCTATTTACCTAGCCGGTTCATTAGCAAAAGGAAACTATGATCATTACTCTGATATAGATTTGCACACCATTGTTATTTCAGAAAGGAAAGCAGATTTTTTAAAGGGAAAAAGGGATAGAGCCAATAACTGGGGAAATGTTTCATTTCACGAAGACTACAATCCTTCTTCACCGTATGTCGTAACTCATTATGATACCTTTGTGAAAGTGGATAGCTGGTATCACTCACCTGAGGAATCAGCAAAGCAAGTGTATAAACCTTCACCAGATGAAGTTGAACATTGGAGAGGAAAGCTGCTTGCTTTTGTCCATGAACCTACAGAGCCGTTATGAGGAGAGAAATGTTATATGCACTATCCAATCTTGATAGGATACGGTGGCTGATTGTGTCTGGGTGGTATATGGAAATGGGAGAACATATAGATGGGCCATATGGGGTTTGGTCAAAAATCGAGGGCAAAATAAGTAAATTAGATGAAAAACAATTATCCCTTTTAGAAAGCTGGAGTTGTGGACGTAATTCAAATGAAATTATTAAAACGTTGAGAGGTATGATCCCAGAATTCCTTAGACTAAATAAATATCTTTGTACTCAAGTGGGTGTCGAAATAAATGAAGATCATATCAAAAGAATAATAGATATGGTTATCTGATACTTACAAAAGGTTATGGGACACTCGTTGTTCATGTAAAATGTGTAATCACTTTTGGAGGGATGACTAAGTGGCAGAATTGGTATATCATGTAGCGGTTTCACTGGACAATTTCATTGCCGACCAAGCTCTTTTGGATGGGAATATCGATCAAACACTTTTTTTATTTGAAGGTGATCATGTCCCAGACTTTTTATCCGATATCCAGCAATATGAAGCAGTGTTGATGGGAAGAAAAACGTATGAATTTGGATTTCAATTCGGAGCTAAACCGGGTGAACCAGGCTATAAGGGTTTGAAACATTATATATTCTCGAACTCCCTTCAGTTTGAATCGAACGAGGAAGTAGAACTTATAAAAGGAAACGCCGTAGCTTTTATTGAAGACCTAAGGCAGAAAAGTGACGGTAAGTTATGGCTTTGCGGGGGCGGCGAATTGGCTGGAACGTTGTTGAAACATAAACTCATAGATCAATTGGTGCTGAAAGTGAATCCAATCATCATCGGTGAAGGTATCCCTCTTTTTGGCAGTGTTAAGCCAGGTCTGAAATTAGATTTAGTTGAAATGAAACAATATCAAAACGGAGTGATTAAATCCACGTATAATATTATTTATACATAGGAATTAGGGACGGGCAGCTAAATAAAAACTTCATTCCCTAATTAGGGATGCTTTATTTCATGGTGGGGGTTGCGTTGGAGCGGCCCTTTTCTTTTGTAATAATTAAAGTTTACTAGTGAAGTGACTTTTTAATTCCCTGGTTATTGAAGATGAATTCTCCTCAAAATGAACAAATGGTGGCTTATCTTAAGTGAAAAGCGAAAATATTCAATGAAAATTAATGAGAAATTTATTTTTAAATCATATCCTTTCAATATAACTTGAAAGGAGAATACAATGAAAAGATTATTTAAAGTATTAAAGAATATATTTTTTATATTCATTGCCGTTATCTTACTCGCATCAGTATCTGTTTTTATTTACCATAGTTATAAATTGCACAAGGAATCAGCATTAATTAAAGGTGAGGGGACATTAGTTAATGTTAATAACGAAGAAATTAATATATATAATGAAGGCAGCGGTGAGGATACGTACGTTTTTATGTCTGGCTCCGGGATTGCTGCTCCTGTTTATGAAATGAAAGGACTATATAGCAAGTTTGCAAAAAAAAATAAGGTTGCTGTCATTGAAAGAGCCGGATATGGATACAGTGATGTTTTTCAGGATGATAGGGATATTGATAAAATTTTGGAGCAAAGCAGGAAGTCGCTAATTAAAAGTGGAAATAAACCTCCTTATATATTGGTTCCACACTCTTTATCAGGTATAGAAGCTATTTACTGGGCACAAAAATACCCAAGTGAAGTAAAGGGAATTATTGCTTTAGATATCGGTTTACCGCACCAGTATGTAACTCATAAAATGGGCCTGGTTGATTCATTGACTGTAAGAGGAGTGAATATTTTAACGAAAATCGGTATGCACCGTCTGATTCCTTCAGTTGCTTATAATCCTGTAGTGATTCAGCAATCTTTCTTAACTGACCATGAAAAAGAAATGTATAAAGCTCTATCATATAAACAATTTTTTAATGATGATATGGAGCAAGAGCTTTTACAAAGTTACAATAATGGTAAAAAATCAGTTAACCTGCCGATTCCAAAAGAAACACCTATTTTATTTATAGATGCGATTGCCGATCAATATAAAAATTCGAAATTTACAAAACAAAAAAATGAAGATTATGAGGAGTTTGCAGAACAACTATTAAAAGGGGATGTAATAAAACTGAATGGTACACACAGCATTTATTTATACGCGCCTGATGAGATATATAAACTTACCATGGAATTTATCAAAAAAACTGAAGGACCAATTTGATGAAGGGATATAATATTTTAATTGTTGAAGATGATTTGATGATTGGTGATTTATTGCAAAAAATATTGCAACGCGAAGGGTACAATGTATTCTGGATGAAAGAAGGTAAAGATATTATTGATATTATCCATGAGATGGATTTAGTCATTATGGATGTTATGCTGCCAGGAGAGGATGGCTATCAACTTACAAAGAAAGTGAAAAATCTAGGATTAAATATTCCAGTTATTTTGCTATCCGCTCGAAATGATATGGATAGCAAACTCCAAGGATTGACAATTGGTGAGGATTATATGACAAAGCCTTTTGATCCTAGAGAACTATGCTTAAGAATGCAGAAAATGCTAGATAATAAATATGGTACTTTCACGCATATTAAACATTTATTTATTGACGCTGAACATAAAAAAGTATTCAGTAATGGCTTGGGTAATGAAGTGGTATTTACTGCAATTGAGCGTAAAATATTTTTCTATTTATATGAAAATAGGGATCGGATTTTAACGAAAGAACATTTTTTTGAATATTTATGGAAACTCGAAGATAGAAATCAAAATATCATTAATGTACATATAAAAAAAGTCAGGACAAAAATCAATGATACAACGGGTGAGATCATCCAGAATATATATGGAGAAGGGTATAGATTGAATACCTATATAAAGAAATGAAATTAAAGAATAAATACCGGCTATTGTTATTTATTGCAGTTATTAGCGTACCATTTTTATTATTGTTGATTAGTATCTTAATGTCTGTAATTTATGAGAATGCCTTTAAAACGAAAAATTATGACATTCCTTTTCATGAATCTTTTGCATATACTACAATGCTAATCGTTTTTATTTTATCATTATTATTTTTAGCCTTTTTATTTTCTAATTCTATTAACTCGCTTTTAAATAAAATAAATATATTGAATAAAACCATTCGAAATTTAGCTAGTGATGAAAAGATTCCGAATAAATTAGAGGTTAATGGCAATGATGAAATCGGTAAATTAATTAAATCGGTGAATTTATTAATTGAAAGAACGACCTATCGAGAATTAGAACTAAAACAACAACAGGAATTAAAAAAGGAACTCTTAAATAAATTAAGGCATGACATCAATACACCTTTAACAGCTGTTAGATTGCAATTATTTTATTTAGAAGGTCAATTTACTGATCAAGCTCCACTAATCGAGTCACTATATCAACAAATAGGTTATATTTCTGAATTAACGAATGAATATAATATTCAATCCACAGATACGTTAGATAATTCTTATATCTTAAACGAAGAAGTGAATATGCATGATTTATTAGAAACGATGGTTAAAAAATGGGGTTATTTATATAACATGCATGGCATTGAATTAATATATCATCCATTAAATAGAGAGTTGAAGTGGATCAGTAACGACTTATGGCTCCAAAGGTTATTTGATAACATTTTCCAAAATGCGTTAAAGCACTCGAAGGCTGACAAACTTGAGATAACCATTGAAAAAAATGTAGTTATTATCAGGGATAATGGGATTGGATTTGTTATCGATAGTAAAAGTAGGGGGCTTGGTTTAAAAATAATTGAGGACATAGCAAGGATACTGCAAATAAAATATAATTTACAATCAAATGAAAGAGGAACTTTATTTTGTTTTACAGTCGAAAAAACGATTTAAATCTCACTTAGCTCGTTATTTTGCGGCGTGATGCAGGATTATTTCATGCTGGGCTTTTTATCAAGTTTCCGTAAATATTATTCTTTTCAGATAGTTTACCGAATGCAACATAGTTATCTAGCACTTACTTATATAAAACGATACAAAAAGGTTGCTATAGACCCACCCATTTTTAAGTTGATATTATATTCATGTACTTAATTGTGGGGGGAAGTTGAATGGAAGAACAAAAATATAATGACCTCAAATTAGGCGAACGTGGTGCAATCATTAGTATCATTGCTTATATTTGTCTATCAATCATGAAATTGGCTATAGGATACATAAGTGACTCAGCTGCATTAAAGGCGGATGGTTTGAACAACACCACTGATATTATCGCCTCGATTGCTGTACTGATCGGATTAAGGCTGGCTCAAAGACCCCCCGATAAAGATCATGGCTATGGCCATTGGAAAAGTGAAACGATTGCTTCGATGGTTGCTTCATTTATTATGTTTGCTGTTGGTTTGCAAGTTTTAATAGATGCAGTTGCTTCCATGCTTAAAGGTGGAAAAGAATCACCTGACATTATGGCAGGGTATGTAGGCGTTTTATCAGCAATAGCTATGTATTTTGTATATCGGTATAATAAAAAGCTTGCTATTAAGATTAACAGTAAAGCCGTTCTGGCAGCTTCAAAAGATAATATTTCCGATGCTTGGGTAAGTATCGGAACAGCTATAGGGATTTTCGGCTCCCAATTAAAAATGCCTTGGCTGGATTCCCTAACTGCCATCATTGTTGGACTATTAATATGCAAAACAGCCTGGGATATATTCATTCAAGCCTCCCATGAACTTTCTGACGGATTTGATGAAAATAAAATTCAACTTTATAAGGATGTAATTACAAATCTGAATGGAGTCAAGGGGATAAAAGAAATTAAAGGGAGGAATTACGGGAATAATGAAGTGATTGATGTTGTGATCCTTGTCAATTCTACGTTGGATATTAAAGAAGCTCATGATATTGCGACCCATGTAGAAAAAGTGATGATGAGGAATCATGGAGTATACGATGTTCATGTCCATGTAGAACCTAATTAATGAACTCTTTTTTTTTGATCATTAAGAAAAACGGGTATATATTAGCTTTACAAACATATAATAATGTGCAATCATTAATTTATTACATTGGAAGGAAAAGGTACCTTATACAATGAAGCAGTAATCTTATCTAATAAACAGTAAATCTAAATCTATTTCAATGGGTGTAAACGGTTAGGTATGTTCAATGCAAGTGTGCGTCACTTTGTGTGCTTACCGATTTTATTGGTGAGTTCTAAGTGAGCGTCAATTTTTCATTTGAACAAGAATCTTTTTAGATACCCATGTGAGATTTTTAATGATTATGTTTAGAGATGGGATTCGTCTGTTCGTTTATAGGTACTAATTCATATACAAATACTTTTTCTGGTATCGAAATCAGGAGAGGTATATTTGGTTTATGTATATTAATTTAGTAACAGGCGATCTCTCTCTAGAAAAAATAGAGGGGGATTTTTCATGTTATTTTTAAAGGCGAATGATTTAAAGAAAAGCTACGGGAACCATGAAGTTATTTCCGTTGAATCACTTCATCTATACAGTCATGACCGTATTGGTTTAGTTGGTAGAAATGGAGAAGGCAAAACGACCCTGCTTTCTATATTAGCAGGCGTTAATGAACCAGATTCCGGTCATATAGAAAGCTATGGAACAGTCAGCTATATCCCACAGATAGAGGAAAATGAACAAGAAATAAGCGGAGTATTAACGAGTATATGGAAACTGCCAGATGAGGATCAAGAAATGATAAGCGGCGGTGAACGGACTCGAAGAAAAATCGCCGCTGCCCTGACCTCCAATGCGGATGTATTGATTGCGGATGAACCTACTAGCCATTTAGATGTATTCGGAATTGAACAATTGGAAAAGGATTTAAAGTCTTTTAATGGCGCTATATTGCTTACTTCACATGATAAGGCATTCTTAAATCATCTTTGTACAACAATATGGGAAGTTGAGCAAGGCAAGGTTACTGTATATGAAGGGAATTACGAAGCGTATACAAAGCAGAAGCAAGCAAAAACAGAAAAAGAAAAGAAGGAATTTGAAGAGTATACTCGCGAAAAGAATAGATTGAAACAGGCTGCACAAAACCTGCAAGGCAAATCTGATTCAATTAGGAAAGCCCCTAAACGAATGGGCAATTCAGAAGCAAGGCTGCATAAACGCAGCGCTGGGAAACAAAAAGCGAAACTGAACCGTTCTGCTGAAGCGATTGAAACTCGGATCGAAAAATTAGCAAAAAAAGAAAAACCGCGGGAAGATTCTCCTATCATTTTTGATATTTCAGAATTTCCATCACTGCACAGCAAAAGGGTCATTCGATTTAATGGCTGTTCCCTGAAGGTTGGTTCTAGAATGCTGAAACAACATATTTATGGCGATGTTCCCCTGGCATGCAGACTCGCCATCAATGGTCAAAATGGTTCAGGAAAATCGACATTACTGAAAAAGATAGTGAAACGCCACACAGATATATATGTCGCGAAGCCGGCAAAGATAGGATTTTTTGCACAACAACAAGAAAATTTGAATGAAAGTAAAACGGTACTTGAAAATATTTTGGAGGATAGTCCCTACAATCAAGCCTTCATTCGTACATTATTATCACGATTGGCTTTTAAAGAAAATGGCGTTCACAAACAAGTATCACTCTTAAGCGGTGGGGAAAGAGTCAGGGCCTCGCTGGCAAAAGTTTTTTTGGGAAACTATAATGTATTGGTTTTGGATGAACCTACAAATTACCTGGATATAAATACGAAAGAGGCTTTAATCGAAGTGTTAAAAGCATATCCAGGAACAATCGTTTTTGTGAGTCATGATCGTTCATTGATCCAATCACTTGCAACGCATGTACTTTCATTCGAGGATGAACCTCCGAGAGTAAGAACTGTCAACCAGGAATCAACAAAATTGGATAAGGGCATGGATGGCCATCAAGTTAAACATAAGAAGTTCATCCTGTTTAACTTGATGGCCATCCATGCCCTTAAACAATTTTGTTGATACCTGGTAGACATTTCTTACTCTAGGAGGTTCATCCTCGAATGAAACTACAAGAGTTGCAAGAGATTGGATCAATGAACTATCATGACT
>NZ_JBFUHM010000090.1:0-9187 GCF_056402395.1 Peribacillus sp. P4_B1 | reverse complement strand
GAATATAAATCCATCTATATGATAAAAGACCATTATTTATTGTTTTATCAAGGATTATAAAAGGACGCCAAAGAATTATCAAAAGTTTTTCTACGTCTGTCACAAAAACTTAAAGCTGCCTAATATTTTTTTAAAAAAACTATTTGATGGTTTTTTTGTCATGAGCATTTTTAGTGTTACCTTAGCAAATTAAAGAGAACACACTTTAATATTATCTCTTGCGCGCTTAGCTTGATGGCGATGTGGTGGTACCCCTTTTAGTAAATGTACATATTTGAAGGAGTCATTTCTTATAAAAGAATGTATGTGTACTCATATGAAAGGTATCTGCCAAGATGAGGTTCAATTAATCGGATCAAAATGTGTAACCTTCATATTCTTAAAGATCGTTTTGCCGCCCTCGGAGAAGAGAGTAATTCCTTTATCTTCAGCATGAGGGAATATTAAGTTTGAATAAGCAACCTTTCCATCATCCACAAAAACTTCAATACTCGTTTTATCGACGAGAATCTTTAAATGAACCTTCTTCTTACTGACATCAAATGGTGCAGTACTTTCAACCAGCTGATTCGTTTCGTCAGGTTGATCTGTGAATACCCGATTGACATAAGAGTAATTTCCTTCTGCAGAAATGCCTACGTCAACGTGGCGTTTTTGATCATCTGACTCCCTGAGCCTAAATCCTGCAGTCTTAAAATCCGACCATGAGAGATCTGCCTCTATTTGATAGGCATCTCCTTTAACATCAAGTGTTTCCGAGCCATCCACTTCGATTTTATCAAAAGAATTCGTTGAGCTTGTCAATTCTTTTAATGCTTCTGAAGGTTGTGAAGAAAGATAATACTTGTTCTCTCCTTCACGCTTTAGTTCAATTTGACGGACGATCGAATCCATTCCGTTAAACCCTTCTTTTAATGTCGGCGTATTGTTGGCGTAGGCCCAGTTATTCATCCAAGCGAGGGCATAGCGTTTGTCTAATTTGTCACTTGCCTTGCCATCTTCAAACGATACTCCGCCATACCAATCGAAACCGTAGTCTAGCCATTGGGGTTCATGGTTATCTAGAAGAAATTCCGTTCCATTAAACGTTCCTGTCCAGTATGCATAGGTGTTGGGTTTCCCTGCTGCTTTTCCGTTTGCACTGACGCCCAGCACCCACTTTACTGTCCCGTCATCAGCGCGGATCTGGTAAAGGTCAGGGCACTCTAAAACTCCAATGTTCTTAGTGGAAAAGCTGCTCGTATAGCGCCAATCTTTCAGGTTATTAGACTCATAAAAAACTATTTTCGATCCTTCGGCCAAGGTCATGACCCATTTTTGATTTGTATTATCCCAGATGATTTTTGGATCTCTAAAATCCTTCGTTCCTGGATTTTTCATAATAGGCTCGTCACTGTAAGAGGTAAACGTATTTCCTTTGTCCGTGCTGTACCATAGAAATTGTTCTTGTTTCTGGCCATCCTTAGAAGGTTGTGTTGCGATCGCCACAAAAGCCCCTTTTCCAAACCCAGCTGTATTTTCCGTGTCTATAACGACTGACCCTGTCCATGGATCCCCATTTTGATTCGTATATTTTGGAATGGCAATTCCTTCATCATTCCAGTGAATCAAATCTTTAGAGGTGGCATGTCGCCATTCTGTACCATTGCCATCCGGGTAATCTCCATTATAGAGGTAAAAATAATGATAATTTCCTTCATAGTAAACGGGCTTCTGTGGATCGTTTTTCCAATGATCAGGAGAAGTAAAATGATAGGCAGCCCGGTAAGAGTGCTTTTCTACCTTATTTGGCTGATTAGCTTCGTTTGTTTTATAAAATGAATGAATCAAAATTCCTGTGCTAATAACCATCCATAATCCAAGAACGAATAATCCAACCATCTTATATTTCTTTTTGTTCACTTAAACTCACCACTTTCCTCTTTTAAAATAGAAAAAAGAAAATGCCAAGTTTTCCTGACATTTTCTTTTTCTTTTTCTTTTCACTGGTAATTACTTAACCGTAATCTGGCCTTGTTCAAGAATACTGTCTTTTACTACTGATGTTTTTTCCCCTTTAATGTTAAGCTGGAAGCTTGGGGCAAAGGTAGATTTATTGTCTTCAAAATAACCTCTGTTTGTCATGTAGCTAGTCACTACAACATTATCACTGTCAGCCTGCGGGATCGCATAGTGTGCATAGTTCCAAGTGATGTCATATGGATCTAGATCCTGATGCAGGACGATGCCCGTTTTATTTAATGGCTTATATGGGCCAGTTAAGGAATTTGACGTGTAGCCTAACATGTAAATATCTTGATTACCGATTCCATCAATGGTCATTTTTGATCCTCTTGAACTTGTGAATAAATACCACTTGCCGTCCTTTTTAAAGATGTTTGGACGTTCGATTTCATCTGTGACCGTATTTGAAACAATCAATGGCTTCATTTCTTTTTTCAATGTATAATCGTCGTTTACTTCAATAATTCCAATTGCACCGTTTGCAAGTTCAGCTAATTCTTTTTTAGGGCTTTGCATAAGTTTGTTTTTTTCACCTTGGAAGAAATTATTGCTGTTGCCATAATAAGCTCGATTGTATAGCGATTCTTCGCCTTGGTAGCCATATTCTGTACCCGTATTTGCTTCAAATACAAGGTATTTGCGGCCGTTGTCTTCTACATAGTGAGGGTCTCTGAAGGTATGATTATCAGCGGAATTTCCGTCCTCTACAAATTTATCTACAGTTTGATAGTACTTGCTGTCTTTGCCTTCATAGATGGATTTGTAATCCTCAACACCATCCACTTTTAATGTTTCAGAATCTGGCTCTGAAAGGTTTACTTGAGCGGTTGTCAAGGTTTGTTTCCCATAATTTCCTGACTCAGGTATATACGGTTCACGATTTGTATAGAATAAGCGAACTTCCCCGTCCTCAGTGAAGGTTGCAGAACCTGACCACTCTTCGGCTTGCTCTTTTAGGTAAGGATCATTTGGAACGTTTTTATCATTGTCATCAAATACTCTTCCAGCATTCTTCCAAGCATCAAGGGAGTTGTCGCCCACTTTTTTGTAGAATATGTAGATGAACGTATCGCTCGCGTTTTTAGGATCGCCTGCTAATCCAAAAACGATATGATATCCTTTGTACTCTGCAACAGTCCCGTCAGCGTTTTGCAATGGCCATGTATCCCACACATCTAAATCAATGGTTTCGCCTGATTTCGTTACTTTTTTGGCAGAAGGGATGTTTTTAATTGTGGATTCGTCAAACTTAGGAACGGCATATCTAGTATCACCGTGCTGATTAATCATATCTTTCATAGCTGATCGAGTGATTTGTGAAGTATCGTACGTTTCCTTGTAATCTGCCGGATCCTTTGAAGCTGCAAATGATTGGGTAACAGTACCGCTTAATAGAATGCCAGTACTGAGTATTCCTGCTGTTGCCTGTTTGGCAAGCCTGCTAAAGTTCATAAGTCTTCCTCCTCGTTTTATGTGTTTGCTAGTACAATAGAATTATAGGCGATTCCTGAAAAGAGAGGTATGCCACATATTGATTGGAATTTAGTCGTATATTGATATCGCAATTGCGGAAGGCAAAAAAAGCCCCGGCAAGAGGCTATTCCTTCGAAAACCTCTCCCAGGACTTCTGATATTCATTGAGCAGCTGATGGCGGTTCAGCTGTTTCCCGACATAGAGCTGAGTCGCGGCTCCGAATTCCTCTCTAATTTCAACAGGGAAGTGAGACCAGTTAGATGGGACGGTGTTTCCATCTTTGTAATTTCGAAGAGTTTCTTCTGCGAGCGGCCCTATATCATCAGTTTTAATGTTCTTAAACGCAGGAATGAATTTGAATTCTTCCGTCATGAACCGTTTTCCTTGTTCTGACATCACCATCCAATTTAAAAACTTCTTGGCTTCTTTTTTCTTTTCAGGAATGGACTGTTTATTTACGGCCCAATAATTTGGAACGCCGACGACAAGGGCTTCCTTTAAAGGTCGGTCATTAATCGGAATCGGCATAAAACCAAGGTTCATGTCAGGCGAAGCTTGATCGATCATCGGCTGAATCCAGTTGCCTTGCTGAATGATGGCTGCTTTTTCGGAGGTAAACAGATTCACTTCCATTGTATAGTCCGTTGACAGTGGATTATCATTTCCGTACTTTATGGTGAGATCCAGCAGTGCAAGGAGATCCTTGAATGTTTGATTGGTACTGATTTTTTCCGTTCCGTTATTTAAATTTCTTATAAAAGCATCAGTATCCTTTTGCTGGGCAAAAGCAACATTCATTAGATGGTCGCCCAATTCCCAGTCTTCATAGTAGCCTGTTGCAAAGGGAGTAATGCCTGCATTCTGCAGCTTTTCGGCAGCTGCTGTCAGTTCAGAAAGAGTGGCGGGCTGTTCAGTAATGCCGGCTTGTTTAAATAGATCCTTATTATAGATAAAGCCATACCCTTCAAGGTTAACCGGCATTCCGTAAATTTTCCCGTCCAATGTGACCGGCGTCAGGGCTTCTTTGTATGCTTGATTAATCCAGGGCTCCCCTGAGAGATCCTCCAGATAGTTCCGCCATAGCTTGGCATTTTCATAGCCGCTGTTTGTAAAGATATCCGGACCAGTGCCGGTCGCCATTTCGGCTTTTAGGTCGGCGAGGTCATCCATTGCGCCACCAACAGTATGTACCCTGATATTGACGTGAGGATTTTCCCGTTCATAAGCACGCGTCATTTCTTCAAATTGAGTGGAGATTTCCACTTTCGGATTCCTTAAATCCAGCGTGATTTTCCGCTCTGTCTTTTCCGTTTTTTCTGGTGGGGCTTCGTCCTGACAAGCAGAAAGAGACAGGCTGACGGCTCCGATTAACAAAAGGGATAAAAACCTGTTTTTCATCATGTCACCCCTTTAGATTCATGTTGATCGTTCTTATTCCTGAACTCAAAAGGCGTCATGCCGACGACCTTTTTAAATAGCTTTGAAAAGTAGATTTCATCTTGATAGCCAAGCATGGTCGAGATGGAGTAAATGCTTTTGTCTTTTTGTTGCAGCCACGACTTTGCCTGTCTGATTCTAAGCTCCGTGATGTATTTGGACAGGGTCATTCCGGTTTCTTGCTTATACTTTCTTGAGATATGCTCGCGGCTTAAGAAGAAAACATTCGACAGCTTTTCCAGACTCAAATCCTCCATATAATACATGTCAACATAGGAAACCATGTCTTCCATGCGGCGAGCGGCATCTATTTCATCCAGACGGTGGATGGATCGGAAGTTTTGTTCCTCGAGCTTTTTCTGCAGAGCCTGAAACGAGGTCCTGATATCCGATAAAGTTTCGACCTGCTCTTCAGTTACGAGCCTTACAGGGATATCGAACTCCTGGCTGATCCATTCCTCAACGGAGAGCCATTGATCGTGAATGGTGATAACAAGGCAGAGGTTAAGATCCGTCTGCAGAGAAAACGCATTTCCTAATTTGCGGTCCGTAAGTTCATCTGAAAGCTTTTGAATATAGAGATCCGGATTGTGCATCTGGTAAAAGGAGAGCAGTGTCAGCTTATAGCCCTCCGATTCAGGAAGAAACTCGGCAAGGCTGATTGCATCTGAACGGTCCCCCAGACATATCGCAGTGGCTAACTGGTTTCTCCGCAGTTTTTTCACATCTTCCAGCACTTCAGCATGTTCAAAGTCGTCCTTCCAGGCTTGTACCGATTTTTCCAGAGTATGATTGAACGCCTCATACTCAATCGGCTTCAGCAGGTAATCAAAGCTGCTGTGCTGAATGGCTTTCCGCATATAGGAATAATCGTTATATCCAGTAATGAAAATAACTTTCCCCGGATAGGAGATGGAATCCAGCCACTCAATCAGTTCGATTCCGCCCATACCGGGCATTTTCACGTCTGTAAAGATAATCTCAGGGCGTTCTTTCTCAATCAGTGATTTTGCCTCATGGCCATTTTTCGCTTCCAATAGCTTGGTGATGCCGTAAGTTTCCCACTTGCCTAAATGGCGTATGACGTCCCGCACATTGAATTCATCATCGACAATCAGTGCTTTCACCGTGTTCATCTCCTTTCCCGAAGTAAGTCTTTATCATTCCCAAGGTCGGTCTTTATCGGGATCCTCATGCTGACGGAAACCCCTTGTCCGTCATTAGAATCTACTTTCATTTCTGCACTTGGTCCATACCCTAGAAGCAGCCTGTCACGAATATTCTTCAGGCCTATATGTTCATGCGAATAAGTCCCTTCGTAAGGGGGTGTATAGATATGTTCCCGTAGAGTCTGAAGCTCTTCTTCCGTCAGACCCGGACCATCATTCTCTACAGTAAAGCACAGATCGTTTCCTTGTTTTTCCCCGTTAATGGATAAATGAGCGTTGCTGTAACCTTCCTCATACGTGTGTTTAAAGTAATTCTCTGCTAGGGGCTGCAGAATCATACTTGGAATTGTCATGTCCAAAATGGATTCATCGATATTGACCGAGTAACTTACATTTTCACCAAAACGCTCTGTTTGAAGGGAGAGGTACGCTTTTGTATACTCAGCTTCATCCCGAACCCTTACCCATTGATCTGCCTGCATTGAGTAGCGCATCATTTTGGACAGCGAAGTCAGCAATTGATAGACCTTTGGTGCATTCGACCTGAGGGCAACAGCGCCGATGGATTGTAAAGCGTTAAACAAAAAATGAGGATTAACCTGTGATTTTAACGCCCTGAACTGGTTCTTCCTGTTTTCAATTTCAAGCTTATATTCTCGGTCAATGTGGGAATTGATCCGGTTCATCATGTCCTTCATGTGTGACTCCAAATGGCCAATTTCATCGCTTTTGGTATCATCAAAGGGGACATTCATATTTCCGCCTTCAATGGAGCGGACTTTGCTGCTCAGCCTCGTAATGGGACGGGTAATCCTATTTGAGATAATGCATATCATCAGCAAACCCAGTATTCCTACGCCGATGCCGACAAGGATATTGGTATAGGCGGTTTTCCTGACATCTTCAAATAAAGCCTGACTCGACATGACCTTAATCAATTTCCAGCCGTTCAGTGACCCTGATAACTCCTTTGATAAGATAATATCGTCATCATGCCGGCTCCTATTCCCCTCAAGACGTTGCTTTTCATCGGTAGGAAGAGGTTTTCCAATCAGGGCACGATCGTTTGCATACATGACGCGATCTTTTGAATCAATAAGCAAAACAGAAGATTCGTCTCCCTGGACAAGGTTATTGCAAATGCGGGCGTACTCGCCCAAATCAATGTCGATTGTAATCATCCCAAGAAACTTTTTAGAAAGAACGTCTATAATTTTGTGGTGAAAAGTCATCACCATCGTTTTGTCCGATTTTGGAACAATGGCTGCATTATTGTAATTCTCAAGAGTGTGGGGCGGCTCAATCAAATATTGTGAGTCAGATGTATACAGCTGTTTGATCGGGTCCTGGTTAAGAAAATTCGGCTGATACCTGTGTGTGCTGATCATTGCATTATAGACAGTAAATGACTCATTGTTTTTAGCAATATAGAAACGGATTTGCCGGAATTCTTTTCTCATTAGATAAAAGGTTTCGAGACTCTTTTTCATGGTCATAGGGCTGAAATAAATGGAGTCTTCGAAGCCATTATTAAAAATCCGAAACAGATCAGGGTTGCGGTACAGAATATATGGAAAATCAATCATGTCGTCAAAATACTGCTCCAGTTCATCCGCATTCTTCTGAAGCTGCTCCCGGCTGTTTTCAAGTTCATACTGCTCCACACTGTTTTTTGTATAAGTGTAGATGAAAAAAACGGACAGGAAATAGGGCAGAACGATGAAAATCAGCAGCATGATCAATAAACGGCTTTGTATACTTTTCACAGGAGGCACCCCCTTTCGCAGAAGGCTCTTTTTTTAGTCTGATCTTATCTTCTCACTTTAGCATCCTAAAACTATATCAAATCAAAAAACCAAGTCAATCATGCTTAAGTAGGATTTGTGTAAGTGCATGTATCGTTATATATCGCAGTTCGGGCTTATATTATGTTCCAATCTGCGCTGCGCCAGAGATTTGAAGAAGATGAGGCAAACAAAAAAGCTGAAGACATCTTCAGCTTTTACAAAAATTGTGCTTTTTCTCCTACTTCTCTATTAAAGCGATCATAATCCCCGCAGGTATACCTTTGGGTTCAAGTATGTTTCTTCCGATGGTATCTGCCAGAAGCAGCAGCCAGGCGCGGATCAGATTCGCTACCGGCAGGAAGAGCTGATTTCGAAATCCGACCAGAGCTCTTGCAAAGTGCGGAGCCCTGAGCCAAACGAAGGCGATGCCTCCTGTAACAAGGACAGCTGCTGCAAGTGCAGCCCCCATGGAAGGATGGCCAAAATGAAAGGCCAGTCTGCAATAAAAATCCACCTTTTGGCGATCAGCAGATGAAATAAGGACAATCATTAGACCTGAGAGGGCCATAGAAATCCCACCCCGGTTAATTCAAGTTTGACTGGCTGCCCGGAAATGGGAAATAAATATAAAAGTAAGCCTTTGTCACTTTGGGCAAAGGCTCCTTTTTTGACGAGTTTCTTCTATATTAACCTTTTAGAAATGTTAGCAGCTTTTTGGGGTGAGTTGCGTTTAATCCATGCGGACCACCCTTTATTAGAGCGAGCTTACTACCAGGAATGGAATCAAATGTACGTTTTCCACTTAACTCAAAAGGTACAGTTGCATCAGAGTCACCGTGAATAATAAGAGTAGGTATATTGAACTTTTCCAAGTCCTTTCTAAAATCTGCCTTACTAAAGGCCGTTATACAATCGAGCTATCATTATCCCTAAAACAAAGATTATGAAATCCTGCGAATAAGCAAGTATTTGTTAGAAAATCGCATTAAACTGTTGAGTGGAAAAGAAAGAAGGATTTGAAAATAATATTGAAATATCCATAAAAATTAGACCCTTTATCTAAAAACATTTTAAAATATGGCTGTTTTCACATACTATGTTGCTATTTACCAGGTAGTGAGTTGTGGTTGATTTCCCCTCCAGATGCTCGCTTTCCTTGGTGCGGGCGGTGAGCCTCCTCGGCGTAAACGCCTCACCTGTCCCGCTGCTCCCGCAGGAGTCTCGCACTTCCGCTCCAATCAACCTTAAATAGTTTCGTTTTAAAAACAACAATCTTTACGAAAAGAGCCTAAAATATAAAACAGTGGGAAATGAAT
>NZ_JBFUHM010000089.1:0-9562 GCF_056402395.1 Peribacillus sp. P4_B1 | reverse complement strand
GTCAGAACCATCGCGCCCTCTAATGCTAACAATCAATGGGATATTATATTTTTCACATACAGGCAAAATTTCTTGTCCATGTTTTCCGTGATGAGCATGAATGGCTATGATTTCTTGTTCTTTGAAGAAATTTTCTAGATCTTTAATCTTGTTTAAATTATAGTAGTTTTCAAAGGGGAATTCTGTATGGTTGGTATCGTCGAATGGGCCGATTACGATTGAGCGATAGCTACTTATTTTTACGATTTGATTATATATAAAACGTTGGTGTGTTTTAATGTTTTCACTTACAAAATAAGCAATAGTTTTCATCCAGCCTCAGTCCCTTTAACAAGAAATTCATATTTGCTCTTCTCGCGTCCTGCTAAAACTAATAGCTCTTGATAATTGCCTAATTTTTTTATTTTTCCTTGTTCTTCAATTTGTTTCACTTGCTTGTGAAATTCATGAGGGAACATGGAATCAGCTTTATAAATGTCTTTGTATGGTAGGTCTTCAGAACAAACTTTAAGGTAGTTTTCAAACAGAGGATTTAATTTGAATAGAAGATCTTTTGCAGAATTACGTGTAAGGGACGTCATGAGAAAATCTGACAAATTATACTCCTTAAGAACTTCCAATGGAGTTTTCATATTTTTAGGGTTCAAATTACTTTCTCCTTTTATTAACTAACATATTTTTAATTATTCTTTTTGCTTGCATGTAATTTACCTATTTACCTATCTCTTTTTATTTGATTTTAGGCTTTTACTCATTAAATTTTTAATTATATTGATCTGCTGCCATGTACACTTCAAATCTACTAATATCGAATCTTTCTCCATCAATCGTTTTCCCCATAGACATTCTATAATTTTCATCATTTCATTAATGGCATCTGTTATTTGACCTTTCATCACCAACTCCAGGATTTATTTTTTCTAAAGTGTCAATGACAGCTAAATTTGACGGTGGATCATTTGATGGTTTTAAACGTTATTGAAATTTCACCTATGCCGAATTATATTTCCTCAAGGCCTGACGCCATTACCTCATCTTTTGTTATCATTATCAAGTTGAGGTGATTGAAATTTTTTAATTTACTGACTGAAGCAGAGATTCCATCATTATTTTTTATCCACTAATATAAATTCACTACTTCTTTTTCCTTATTTATTGTACTTATTGTACCAATTTACAAAATGAGTTAAACCTTCTTCTATTCTTGTTGAAGGATAGAACCCCACATCAGCATGCAAATCGGCAATATCTGCATATGTCTCCTTAACATCTCCCGGTTGCATTGGTAAGAACTCTATTTTTGCCTTTTTGCCAATTAGTTTCTCTAATGTGTTAATGAAATCCATTAATTTTACGGGCTTATTGTTACCGATATTATAAATTTTGTATGGGGCATAACTTGAACTTGAATCAGGATTAGCTCTATCCCATCCAATATTACAAACCGGTGGTTTATCAAGTAATCGGATTATTCCTTCAACAATATCATCAATATAAGTAAAGTCTCTTCTCATATCCCCATTATTAAAAACCTTTATTGTATTCTCTTCAATAATATTTTTAGTAAAAGAGTAATAAGCCATATCAGGTCTCCCCCATGGACCATACACCGTAAAGAAACGGAGTCCAGTGGTTGGAATATTATATAAATGACTATAAGTATGAGCCATTAATTCATTAGACTTTTTAGTGGCAGCATATAAACTTACTGGATGATCCACTTGGTCTTTGGTTGAGAAGGGGATATTAATATTTGCTCCATATACAGAACTTGAGGATGCATAAATTAAGTGCTTTACATTATTTTGTCGACAGACCTCTAAGATATTTACAAACCCAACTAGGTTGGAATTAACATAAGAATCCGGGTTGTCTATGCTATAACGTACTCCAGCCTGAGCTGCTAAGTTGATGACTATATCAATGGTTCTGTCTTTAAATAATTGATTTAATTTTTCTTTATCCAACAAATCCATTTTATGGAATTCGAAATCAGGGTTTTCTTCTAATATCTTGAGTCGATTGTTCTTTAAAGAAACATCATAATAATCATTAATATTGTCTACTCCTATAACATTGATATCTTGGGCTAACAAACGTTTTGTTAAATGGAAACCAATGAAACCTGCAGCCCCTGTTACTATAATGTTCATAGTATTGATTTCAATCCTTTCTATATAATTGGATTTTGACACCTTTCTGGAACACTGAGTAAGCATCCGTATTTATATATATTGATACTTTCGATCCTTTACAATAACAGAACAGTGTTCATTATGACGGATATAAAGAGGGGGCAAACTCAAAATCTTCATGGGGGAGAGACTTACGTTTTATTCGTAATCCACCAATGACATGATATCCTTTTTCGCTTTAAGCCTTATGAGTTTTCCACTCTTATACCCGCTGTGAACTAGCACCTACGAATGAAGTTTAAGCTAAAACGTTCTCGGAAACCGTTGAATGCAAAATCACCATAGGTTTTGATATGCTCATTTTTTGTGATAACTAAAACTTCAACAATTAGGAGTAATACCTTTTTAATTTTTTCGTTAGGATTCAGTTACATAAGCGTATTTTCATTTTCATCTAATGGGATTGGTGTTTTTGTCCATTCAGCATACGTATCAGGATCTATTGCTTGCACTTGTTCTAGAAAAGAATCTAAAAAATTTCTTTCTCGCAGGTCTTTAAATAACTCGAGAGGTCTTTTTTGTTCACGTGAAAACGAGTACACATGATCGACTAATTTAAAACCATTTCTGGTTATAATAATATGCCTAAGTGGGGCATCAATTTGTTTGAAACCTGATGTTTCCATTGTTTTCAATATATAGAGTAATCGTCTTGTTATATCCTCAGAAAGTACAGATTGTTTTTTTAGAAACGTATTTAAATCAGGCCCTAATAGATATTCCATTAAAATATAATTTGGTCCTGTTTCAAAGACTTTCGGGATAAAAGGCAAGTCTTGACTTGATAAGAGAACCTTTTTTTCCTGATTTGCATGTTCAGTTTTCCCGTAAAGTTTTACGCATTGGTCTTCAGACACTCGATAAACAGCACCTTGATGTCCTTTTCCAATTAGTGTTTGTGTAATAGCGCTATCCACTTTTACTCCACTCCCTGACCCTCCAGAGAGGACAGGAATGTTTCTAAAGTCCAAACTATTTTGATTGAAATAATTCTCCCACTCATTGAAGGTATCCGGTTCAAGCGTTTTCACTTGGGCTAAGAACGAGTCCTTTAACAGGATTATTTTTAAATCTCTTAATAATTTTAATGGTACAGGGTGCATTCTTTTGAAGGAATTTACATGGTCAATTACCTTAAGTTCCTCATTACCAAGGACAAAAATATGGCGCAAAGGGGCATCTATCATGGTGAATTTTGCTTGTTTTAATTCCTTTAATATATAGAGAAGTTTCTTTACTATAGAATCAGGGATATAGGTACAATTTCTAAGGTATTCTTTTAAGGTTGGAGCATTAAAATATTCCATGACTATATAGTTTGAACCTGTATCATATACCACAGGCATAAAGGGTAAATGTTGTCCTGCTTTAAGGGCTTCTTCCTCCATTCTCGCTTGTACCGGATCTGAATAGATTTTCACACATTTATCTTCTGCAAGTTTAAATACTGCACCTTGAGCACCCATTCCTATCAGCGGATAGGTAGTGGGATTGTGAATTTCTAAGGATTTTTCACCTTTGGTTACCGTAATAGTTTTAAAATCCTCCATGATCATCCTCCTGACTGCTTATCTTTAGCCTGCTGTTGAAGCTTTTGAAGCTTTTGAATTTTATTAAGGGCTTTTTTGACTTTTTCAGCTTTTTGAGCCTTTTTTTCTTTTTTACGAGATGCTATTGTTTCATCATCTTTAGCCTGCTGTTGATATTTAGCTTTTTTGTCTTTTTTGTCTTTGTTTTCTTTTTTGTCTTTTTTATTAGATGCTACTACTAATTCATCTTTATCTTTTTTATCTTTATCTTTTTTATCTTTATCTTTATCTTTAGTCTGCTGTTGAAGCTGCTGAATATAATTAAGGGCTTTTTTGACTTTTTCGGCTTTTTTATCTTTTTTACTAGGCTCTACTGATTCGCCATCATATTTAACTTGCTGTTGAGGCTGTTCAGTATTCTTAAGGGTTTTTTTATCTTTTTTGTTCTTTTTATCCTTTTTATCCTTTTTGCTAGGTGTTACTGAATTTTGTTCACCTTTTGTATAAGGAGCTACTAGTTCATCATAAAATTCAGCTTGTTGTTGAAGCTGTTGGACGAGGTTAAAGTTTTGTTCAATTTTTTGACGAGCCGCTACTGTATATGTTTCCCACAGCTCTCTGTTAGTTAGCATGAATTCAAGAGCCTCTGCCAGTTCATCTACATTGTTTTCTTGTACTAATACTCCCTCTTTCTTATTTGTTATTAATTCAGGGATGCCGGCATGATTGGTCGAAATCACTGGTACCCCAACCGCCATAGCTTCTTTTAATGTATTAGGTATACCTTCTACATCTCCATCGGCAGCTTCTAAGCTAGCGGCGCAAAATATATCTGCATTGGTCATTTGTTCTCGTACTTGATCTTTAGGGAGATGATTTAATAAACGAAAAGAATCTCCTAAATTAAGTTCATTTGCCAAAGAATTGATATATTCTTTAAGCTCCCCTCTCCCGATAATTGTCAGGGTTGCATTTGGAAATTTACCTCTGATTTTTTGAAAAGCTTGCATTAAGATATGGTGTCCTTTTTTTTCCACCAACCTACCGATGGATAAAATGTTTTGAAAGCCCTCTTTAGGTGAAGTTCGGTATTTGAATTGGTTAAGGTCAACACCGCCGTATAACACTCTAATTTTTTCTGGAGGACACCCCCAAGCAATTAACCTATCAGCTAAATACTGACAAACTGGAAAAAAACGCTCACCTCGATCAAATAGCATTTTCATGTTATCTAGATAGCCAATGGGCTGATTAGCTAGGGTTGCATCCCTGCCTCGAATACTTGTTACCAACGGAAGGTTGGTTTCTTCTTTAAAAGGAAGTAATAATACCCCTAATTGACCATGGTGAGCATGTAGGAGGGAGATATTATTTCTTTCTACATATTCCTTTGGAGAAAAAATTTCATTGAGATAATGAACCTTCTCATTCAGAAGAGAAAGATCTACCATATACTTAGGTTGTCGTACCATATGAATATAATCATAATCAGGAACCTCTCGAATCTGTGAGATATATTGGGTCGGGTCGACTCTTAAATTCAAATGCATAACTGTATGCAAATAAATGATCTCCTTTCATGCATAGTAAGCAAATTTCCTGGACCTTTTCAAGTATATTATGCAGTACTCTTTAGGTACGCATGGACTAATAACATACAGTAAAGCTAAATGGCAGTGAGTATGCGTTTACTTAATATAAAGGTGAGTTAAGTAAGTGCTATGACACAAGAGTATTTGCAAACAATGATACTAATATAACATGCTAATAATTGACGTTTTTCTATGGTTCTAATGGTCGATGAAGATTTTTCTTTTATTTAAAGAAATATAAAAAAAGCACCCAAGAACTATATCAAAGGTGCTGCATTGCCAGTTTGCCCGCCTATAGAATAACAACTCCCTCATTGAATGGTTAAGTTAACCTAATATATGGCTTTAAAAAATCATGTTCTCGTTAATAAAGTGTTAGAAAAAGTTTCGTTTTATGTCATACCAATAACAATTGCTGGCCTTCCTATTGGATAATATTCAATTTTCTTGCAAGCTCTGATTCGATTTTCTTCAAGACAATTTCTACCATCAAAAACAATCTTTTGTTTCATTGTGTTCATCAATGTCTCCAGATCTAAATGTCTAAACTCATTCCATTCGGTAACAATAAATACAGCATCCGCATCCACTGTCGCTTCGTGAACTGAGCTGGCAAATCTAATTGTATCCCCTAATATGTTCTTCGCATTATCTATTGCAACCGGATCATAAGCTACCACTTCTGCTCCAAGTTTGGTTAATGAACGCGCAATTTTGATTGATGGCGCTTCCCTCATATCGTCTGTCTCTGGCTTGAAAGCAAGACCAAGCATTGCAACCTTTTTCCCTTTTAAATCCCCCAAGCGATTTATCGCTTTCGTTACAAGGATTTCCTGCTGAAAATCATTAATCGCTACTGTTTCTTTTAACAAGGAAAAATGTACTCCATTTAACTTGGCAGTATGAAGCAACGCTTTAACATCCTTTGGAAAACAAGATCCACCATAACCAATACCGGGCTGTAAAAAAGCTTCTCCAATCCTTTTATCTTTTCCCATTCCCTTTACTACATCTTTAACATCTGCACCTACTGCTCCGCATAAATTGGCAACTTCATTGATAAAGCTAATCTTAGTCGCCAAAAAGGCATTAGAAGCATACTTAATCATTTCCGCACTTCTAATACTTGTTAGTATAAATGGTACATTTAACGGACGATACATTTCTTGGACTTTCTTAGCCGCCTCATCATTTTCAGAACCGATGATGATTCTATCTGCTTTCATCGTATCCATAACGGCTGATCCTTGTCTTAAAAATTCAGGATTTGAAACCATATTAAAGGTGACCTTTTCGTTACAAAGTTCTTCCATAATTTTTTTAATAAAATCATTCGTACCAACTGGCACAGTACTCTTTATAACAACTACTGAACTCTGCACTAGGTTCGCAGCAATATCCTTCGCGGCTTGCACAATATACGATAAATCTGCTCCCCCATCCTCCATTTGCGGTGTACCTACGGCAATGATGATAATCTCGGCACCATTTAGCGCCTCTCGATGAGATGTTGTAAACAGCAGTCTGCCCGCTGCGGCATTTTGAGCAAGCAAATTCTCCAGACCCGGTTCATATATTGGAGAAACCCCTTGACGTAAACTTTTAATTTTCTGTTCATCTGTATCGATACAAATGACACTATGCCCTATTTCGGACAAACAAACACCAGTGGACAGCCCGACATAACCTGTACCCAAAACGGCTATTTTCATATTATTCAAGCTCTCTCTTTTTAATCTGAAGGTTTTCTTTCTTAATTACATCCCTTAAATAGGAAAGTACTTCATCTCTTATATCATCCCTGCGTAAAGCAAAGTCGATTGTTGCTTTAATGAATCCAACTTTATCACCAATATCATATCGGTTTCCCTCAAAGTTATATGCTAATACGGCCTGCTGCTTATTTAGCTCATTTATGGCATCAGTAAGTTGTAATTCATTACCATGTCCAACCGGAAGCTTTGATAGTGTTTCAAAAATCTCAGGTCTAAAAACATAACGCCCCATTATCGCATATCTGGAAGGAGCCTCTTCCTTTTTCGGTTTTTCCACCAAAGAATCGATATGAAAAAGGTTAGGCTCAATCATTGTACCTTTTGGCTTAATAATTCCATATTTACTGACATCCTTTTCCGGTACATTCTGAACAGCTACGACAGAACTGTTGCAATACTCAAAAACACTGATGATTTGTTTCAGACAGGGTGTTTTAGACATAACGATGTCATCCCCTAACAAAACAGCAAAAGGTTCATTTCCAATGAAGCTTTTAGCACAGAGAATTGCATGTCCTAGCCCCATCGGTTCCTTTTGGCGGACATAATAGATATTTGCCAAACTAGATATTTTCTGAACTTCCTCTAAAATATCTAGCTGATTTTTTCTTAAAAGTGCATCTTCCAACTCATAGGATTTATCAAAATGATCCTCTATTGATCTTTTTCCTCTACCGATTATGATAATAATTTCCTCTATACCCGAAGCTACTGCTTCTTCAACAATATATTGAATCGTTGGTTTATCAACAATCGGCAGCATTTCCTTAGCCTGAGCTTTTGTTGCAGGCAAAAATCGGGTCCCAAGGCCTGCGGCCGGAATAATGGCCTTTCGGATTTTCATAAGCTTCCTCCCTTTGTCATTCATTAATCCTTTATATGCAATAGGACAACTTCCGGTCTAGTTAGAAGCCCAATTAGTCCTTTTTTATTTAACGGGGACCAGTAGGCTATACATTCAAGAATCCCAAACTGGCTGTGGCCGAGCGTCGCAACCTGTCGGTTAGTGCCAAATTAAAAACTCCATTACACTTTTTATGCAATGGAGTTACCATGGTTTTGGAGTAATGGTCGATATAATAAACCACTGTGTGAGCTTTTTTGCGGCTTTGTAGCCAAACGATTTCCTTTTTTCTTTCTTTGAAAAACTCCAGCTGTCAGAAATGAGAGCAACAATTTCTTTGATTAAAATAATGGGTATCGCAGATCCCGTTTTTAGTGATGAATAATTTATAAGGTTTTTTTTCATAAATACATTTCCGTTCCCTTTTATATCAAAATATATGATCGACTGTATTCATGATTTTGAGGGGGAAATTTTTACTGATAAATTCTTAATCTAATATTTGAGAAGACAATAAAAAAGGGAGGTTTATTAACCCTCTCCATTTTTAATTAGATTGTTATCAGGCGTGATTAATAAAAGTATGATCTATGTTGAAATGGATATTGTTTAGGCATTTTATTAACTAGCTCCTAAAGCAGCAACTCTTCTCATCCTTGTTGAGGTTTAAGGCAACACTACTACTTTCTCCGTACATGAAGAGCAAAACTTGGCATATTGGATACATTTCTAATGAATCATTCCACTCCATTTGCCACCATCGGCTGGGTCCCATGGGCGCCATCGAAGCATAGGTTTCGAATTCTGTAGGAAAACTCCCTACACCAACTACTTCGATATATTTGAAGTTGGTTTCTAAACCCTTTGAAGAGGCTCAAATAATTAGGGATGCACATTTGTCGAACAGGAGTGGGGAATACTGTGAAACCGGCCTCCGTATCGGGGACCTTGCTCCGACTAACCAAGCAACAGATCCTGGAACTCAAAGGCAAACAAAACAAGATCTCCGGGTCAAGGAAGGCAAAGCAGAAAAAATCCGCGATATGTATATCGCGAATTGCTTTCAGGAGGTCTGTTGCTATGCCAAAAACGTCCAGAGTCCCTACTATTTATTCCCGTCCAGAAAGGTAGGCCTAACTCAGGCCTACAGGCAGTTAAATTAGGCCGCAGAGTTTGCTGGCGTGTAGTATGTCAGAAATCATACCTTATGAAAGACATTTGGCTATTGGTTTTACAAAGCCACGAAGGATATTACCATTCTGCAACAGATCCTGCATCATTCCTATCCTTCTGTCACCCTACGCTACATGGGTATTACCGAAGAAGAAACAAACGATATACTAAAAACATTTAGCGTTTTCATTATTAAAAAATAAAAATGACGCATTCAGAAAACATACTCAGTCGCAAGTTCATAGCAGACCAACCGAATCAAAAATGGTGTACAGATGTCACGGAGTTTAAATATGGGAATGGCAAAAAGGCTTATTTAAGCGCCATTATTGATTTATACGATAATTCGATTGTGAGTTATGTATTAGGGCATTCGAATAACAATAAACTTGTATTTCAAACGATGACACCAGCCATACAAAAATTAAAAGAGGATGAGCATCCACTTATTCAT
>NZ_JBFUHM010000088.1:0-10211 GCF_056402395.1 Peribacillus sp. P4_B1 | reverse complement strand
CCATGGAGACGCATGAAATAATAAATTTTAAAACAATAAGCTTGATGAAATCCAAATTAATGCAAGGAATTTGTTTCGATAATGATTTAAAGGCACTAATGGAAAAAGACGTACAGCAATCCATAATAGCCATTAATGAACTGAAAAGTTTTTACCAAGGTGCCCGAACAAACTATATACAATGAGGTGAACGTTATGGAAATGGATTATTTAGATCCCCAAGGCGCTGAACATATGCCTGAAATGGCTGATTCTTCTTTTGCCCTCGATTTCCTACTGTCAATCAAAAGCGGGATTCATACGTATGCAATAGCTATAACGGAAACAATGAGTCCAGAATTGAGACAAGCCCTATACCGGCAAATGGAGCAATCCATTGATTTACATGCCGAAATATCCGATTTAATGATAAGTAAAGGCTGGCTTTATCCAAATGATATAGGAAAGCAAGTTGAATTGGATTTGAAATCAGCAGAAATGGCAATCAGCATCGCTCGGATGAGGTTATTCCCTAACGATACAGATAGACTCGGGATGTTCGCAACGCCAAATAAATAGAGGAGGAAGTTTTATGAAAGCCGTAACTTACCAGGGCAATAAAAACGTGCAGGTCAAAGATGTTAAAGACCCCCATATCAAAAATTCAGATGATATTATCGTAAAAGTTACAACTTCAGCCATTTGCGGTTCGGATTTGCACTTGATTCATCAAATGATTCCAAATATGCCAACTGATTATGTTATTGGCCACGAGCCAATGGGAATTGTCGAGGAAGTCGGTCCAGGTGTAAATAAGTTAAAAAAGGGAGATCGTGTTATCATCCCCTTTAACGTTAGCTGCGGAAGCTGCTGGTATTGCGAGAACGACCTTACAAGTCAGTGCGATAACTCAAACCCTCATGGCGAAATGGGTGGTTTTTTGGGATATTCAGAAACAACTGGTGGGTATGCGGGAGGACAAGCAGAATACATGCGGGTTCCTTATGGAAATTTCACACCTTTTAAGATTCCGGAAGATTGTGAGGTAGAAGATGAAAAATTGGTATTACTCGCAGATGCAGCTTCAACTGCATTTTGGAGCGTTGACCATGCAGGAGTTAAACCTGGTGATACAGTTATCATTTTGGGCTGCGGTTCCGTTGGATTACTCGCTCAAAAATTCGCTTGGTTCAAAGGAGCGAAAAGGGTCATTGCCGTCGATCATCTCAACTATCGTTTGGAACATGCTAAACGGACAAATAAAGTCGAAATCGTTAATTTCGAACAATATGAAAACGTAGGGGAATATCTCAAAGAAATAACCAAAGGCGGAGCCGACATCGTAATTGACTGTTCTGGCATGAGCGGTAAAATGACTCCTATGGAATATCTAGCAACTGGCCTTAAGCTGCATGGAGGTGCCATGGGTGGTCTTGTAATTGCCTCGCAAGCCGTGCGTAAAGCTGGAACCATTCAAATAACAGGTGTTTACGGAGGGCGTTATAACGGATTTCCGTTAGGGGATATATTTCAAAGAAACGTGGATATCAAGACCGGACAAGCTCCTGTTATCCCTTATATGCCCTATCTCTATAACCTTATATCTGAAGGAAAGGTTGATCCTGGCGATGTCGTAACCCATGTACTTCCAATCGATCAAGCTAAACATGGTTATCAAGTATTCGATACAAGGACAGACGGATGCATTAAAGTGGTGCTGAAGCCCTGACTAGCAGTGATATTTTGTAGGTTACTGAATTTATTGACTCCAGGTATTGTTGTTCAAGCTATTTTTGTTCACAAGTTCATGGCGACTATTGCTTCTACTCTAGTTTCAAAACCTTTATTGCTTCCGATTCTAAAAATTGTTACCAATGATATTCAAACTCGAAAATAAAAGCCACTTTTCCTGAAACTCGTCCAGGAAAAGTGGCTTTACGTTTAAAAAGGAAGATAAACTTAATTATCACTTAAATCAATTGAAGGTTCGATCCTTACGTGGTTTATCGTTATAACTTTACATTTATCCTATCTTTTTATAAAAACAAGGTTATAATAGCGGTATTTCATGCTTATTATTTTGTTTGTTGTTTATTCATGGCGCTCATCATTTGATTAATTTTCTTTTGGGATGGTTTCATACCCATTTGCATCATCATCATTTTCAGCATCTGTTCGTTAATTGGCGGATTTTTCTTTAAGTAATCCATCATGTATTTACGAGCGATGAAAAATCCCAGCACTACTCCAGCAATCAATGCCAGTACGCCAACTAGAATGTAAACCCACATACTATTTCCTCCTTCGTGTTGTCTAACATCAGTGTACTAGACCAAAGGTTATTATACAATACCCGCTACCGAAAAGTCCCCCATTTAGACAAATTTTCTTTCTTTTATCGGTTTTAACCAACCGTATTTTTCGTGTTCAAAATCAATGGCTAGAAAACTCGCTTCATATTTTCGAATGCATTCAAAGAAAGCCGTCTCCGCTTCATAGTCTCCTTCAGCTTTAAGCGTAATGGACTCATCCTGGATGATTAACACGGCTTTACTTGATCCGTTTGTTTTTTCTAAATAGTATTTTCCATTTTGAGACCAAAAATTCATCTTTTTTTGTAAACGTTGTTCAATTGCTACCTGCAACTGGATAATGGGGACTGTTTTGGTGACAAATTCGATTTGTTTTTGCAAAATACTCTTCAGTCTGCCCCTTGCTTGAATATACTCCAAAAACAAATTGAAAAATAGCTTTTCTCTTCCATAATAATGATGGGCAAATTCATCTTCGATTAAAAAGATTTGATAGGTTCTCATCAGCCAACGCCTCCTAGCATTCCTATTTTGGTCACCAGAACAACTTACCATCAGGACCTTCCATTATTTCCTACCCTTGATGACTTTCCCCTTTAACTGACACATTTAAACGAAAATTATTTATTCTCATTATATATTGACAAACTAAAAAGATATGTTGTTTGCTGGAGAAATTTTTTTCTTTTTTTGTCGAATGGATGCTATCCCAGAGAATAAGAGCACTTTCAACATACAATTAGAAGGTTCGATAAAAAAACTGACACCAAACTAGTTGGTGTCAGTTCCCCATTACTATTATTTAAGCATTTCTTTAACACGAGCAACTACATTTTCTACAGTGAAACCAAATTCCTCCATGATCTTACCGCCTGGTGCAGAAGCTCCAAAATGATTGATGGCCAATATTTCACCCTCATCACCTGCATAACGATCCCAGCCAAACGGTGAAGCCACTTCGATAGCTAGACGTTTTTTCACTGCTGGATTGATTACACTTTGTTTATATTCTTTAGATTGAGTTTCAAATCGATCCCATGATGGCATGCTGATTACCGAAACATCAATTCCATCGTTCGCTAAAGCTTTCTGTGCTTCCACAGCCAAGTTCACTTCAGAACCAGTCGCAAGTAGTAATGCATCCGCTTCTTCTTTCTTAGCAGCGGATATGATGTAAGCCCCTTTTGAAACACCTTCATAAGCTGTTTCGGAAGTATCTTTTATTGTGGGCAACCCTTGACGAGTCAGTACAAGGGCAGTCGGTTTATTTGTAGACTCCATAGCCACTTTCCAAGCTGCTGCCGTTTCATTGCCATCAGCTGGACGGATTACCCCTAGGTTAGGCATTGCCCGCAATGATGCTAATTGTTCGATTGGCTCATGTGTCGGTCCGTCTTCCCCTACAGCAATGCTATCGTGGGTGAAGACATACGTTACAGGTAGTCCCATCAGTGCTGCCATTCTTATGGCAGGACGCAAATAATCAGAGAATACGAAGAATGTACCTCCGTACACTTTTAATCCACCATGAAGGGTCATTCCATTTAAAGCCGCACCCATAGCGAATTCACGTACACCGAACCATATATTACGGCCACTGTAATTACCAGGTAATAGATCTGTCTCACCTTTGATGGCAGTATTATTAGATCCTGCTAAATCTGCAGAACCACCAATGAAGCTAGGGACCTTTTTGGCAATTGCATTCAATACTTCTCCGCTTGAAGCACGGGAAGCTAATGTTTTTCCTTCTTCATAAACCGGAATTTCCTGATCCCACTCAGCAGGCAGTTCACCTTTGATTGCCAGCTCCAATTGCTCGGCTAACTCAGGGTGTGCTTCTTTGTAATTTTTGAACAATTCATTCCAAGCTTCTTCTTTTTGGGCGCCTGCCTCTACAACAGATTCATTGAAGTGAGAATAAACTTCTTCTGGAACATGGAAATCCTCTTCGAATGTCCATTTATAAGCTTCCTTAGTCAACTTCAGCTCATCTGCACCAAGCGGAGCGCCATGAACAGCAGATTTACCTGAACGGTTTGGTGAACCGTAACCAATAACCGTTTTCACTTCGATTAATGTTGGACGTGCCTCATCGGTTTTCGCTTCTTCAATCGCTTTGGCAATTTCCTGAAGATCGTTCCCGTCCTCAACGCGGACATATTGCCATCCATAAGATTTGAACCGGTTTGCTACACTTTCACTAAATGATTGACTTAAGTCACCGTCAAGGGATATATCATTAGAATCATATAAAACGACAAGTCTTCCAAGTTGCAGATGTCCTGCTAATGAAGCCGCTTCTGCAGAAACACCTTCCATTAAATCTCCATCCCCACAAATGCTATATGTATAATGATCGACCACATTATAAGATTCACGGTTATAGCTTTCTGCCAAGTGGCGTTCTGCCATTGCCATTCCGACTGCCATTGCAATACCTTGTCCAAGAGGACCTGTCGTTGCATCTACCCCAGCGGTATGTCCGAATTCGGGATGTCCTGGAGTTTTACTGCCCCATTGGCGGAAGCTTTTCAAATCATCGATAGATAAGCCATAGCCCGATAAATGAAGAAGGCTGTATAACAGCATAGATCCATGACCAGCTGAAAGAACGAAGCGATCTCTATTAAACCAATCTGGATTTTTCGGGTTATGATTCATATATTCAGTCCATAATTTGTACGCCATCGGCGCTGCACCCATGGGCATGCCTGGATGGCCGGAATTAGCCTTTTCAATTGCGTCAATCGATAATGTACGAATCGTATTGATAGAAAGTGCATCTAATTTATCTAACATATCGTAAAACATCCCTTCCTGTAATGTACCTCTTTATATTATAGTGACCAGCATAATATCACAACTAAAATCACTATTTACAACCCCGATATTACAATATTTTCTGGAAATTAAAGAAGTCCCCTATTTAGATTAAGCTAAATAGGAGAATACATACATGAATGCACTCCCTTTTTAATCATTAAAGCTTAAAATGGGGTGTTTCATGATAATAGTCCAAGCATTAATGTAAGTTTCTTTTTTCTTTAATATTCTTTATCTTTTGAGGAGTGACGTCATTTCCTTCTGGATCAACGACTTTCACGTGCTCCAACGTATCGGACATGGACCGTCTGAATGTTTCTAAATACTCACTTCTTAATTGGGTTTGCTCTTTCGCCTCGACTTCCGTTAAACCTTCAGCCTTTGCCTTTTTAGAAAGTTCATTAATACGGGCTATTTTTTCTTTTGATAGCATAATTTCGCTCCTTCGTAATCTGCGGATATTGTCATGGTATTAAAAAAAAAGCGAAATTACAAGTTCTATGATTGACTTTCCTGTATATTTAGTTGATGTTCGAGAAAACGCCTGTTCACCGTAGCTTTGGATACATTGTATCCAAAGCCCCTTAAAGTGGCTGCGATTTCTGCAAATGTCAATCCATTGGCCCGGAGTTTAATAATCTCTTCAATGGGAATTTCCATACGTTCCCTTCCAGTAGAATTCCTTTGGTTCTGAAGATTGTTTTGAGGGCGGTAGCCTTTTTCAACGGCTCTTATCATCCCGCGTTTTATTTTTAAGTTATGTAATTTCCTTTGATATTCCTCTACAATACCGACTATCTGGATGACCATGGCATCCGAATCCGATAACTCTATTTCCCCATCGTGTGAGAGCGTATAGATTTTCACGTCTTCTTTAAGGATGACATGGAAAAGGGCTATTTTGGCATTCCCTCTTCCTAGTCTTGTTTCGTCCTGGATTAATAGAACTTCGGCTTCTTTGGCTTTAAATAGTTCGATCATGTCAAAAATGCCATCCCGGTTTAACTCATAACCGCTTTCCTGTTCCTTTATTATGGAAACAACTTCCATATCCAACTTTTCGGCCAATTTGACTAATTCATCTTCCTGCCTTGCCAATGATGTCTCCTGTGACTCTTTTTCTGTGCTGACCCTACAATAGATTATTGCCTTCATAATACCCTACCTTCACTGCTTACTGCTGACTTGCCAAATTCTGAACAAGTTCTTCCCCTTTAACCGGTATGACAATGACTTGACCAGGTTTAATCGAATCTGCCCTGACTCCATTATGCTCTTCTATCCAACCAATGAATTCTTTTTTTGTCAAATCAGCTTCATCATATTTTTCGGCAATTCCCCATAGGGTGTCGCCTTCACCTACTTCTATAGAAAGGAAATCCTTTTTTTGATCATTGTCCAATGTACAAGAGAATAAAATTGAAAAGATGAATACTGATCCAGCTAACAGAATCGTATATACATAATTTTTGTATATTTTTTTCATAAATATCCCTCCAAAGCGAATGTTCGTTCGTATGTTATGTCAAAATTATAATACGAACGTTTGTTTCAGTCAACAACTAAATTCGAACTTATGTTTGTATAGAATTGGGGGCCATGCTATAATGGGGCAAAGAACATTGGAGAAGAGGTGCACATATGACTAAACTATCAAAACGGCAGCAAGATATCCTTGATTTCATTAAAGAAGAGGTCCGCCAAAAAGGGTATCCACCTTCCGTCCGGGAGATTGGCGAAGCAGTGGGACTTGCATCAAGTTCAACAGTACACGGACATTTATCCCGCCTGGAAAGTAAAGGTCTGATAAGACGTGACCCAACCAAGCCGAGGGCCATTGAAATACTGAACTTGGAGGAAGCGAATAATATCCCCAAAGCTAGTGTCGTGAACGTGCCGTTACTTGGTAAAGTAACCGCGGGCATGCCGATAACTGCAATTGAGAACATAGAAGAATACTTTCCGCTTCCCGAAAGCATGGTTCCACATGATGACCATGTTTTCATGCTAGAAATCATGGGTGAAAGTATGATTGAAGCAGGAATTCATGATGGAGATTATGTCATCGTGAAACAACAAAGCAGTGCCAATAATGGAGATATCGTCGTGGCCATGACGGAAGATGATGAAGCCACTGTAAAACGATTCTTTAAGGAACCGGATTACATAAGGCTTCAGCCTGAGAACTCAAATATGGAACCAATTATTTTAAGAGATGTTTCGATACTTGGAAAAGTAATAGGCTTATATAGACAAATACATTAAAAGCGCTAAACGCGCTTTTTTTGTTTGTTTAATTTATGTCCGAAATTCTATCATTATGCATTTGGAAGACTAGGTTTGAAATATTTTTTTAATAGAAGCGTGTTTTCATAGGAGTATTAAAACATTATTCATTTATGGCGGTTGATAGGCAAGGTATCGCTTTCTGGATATATGTACTTTAGGAAAAATATGAAACCATAAAATTAATAAAGAGCGAGATAAAACCCCGCTCCCTGTAAATGTTCATTTCACTCTTAATCTTTGGTTCACTTTAATAAGGTTAAGATCGACCAATCCATTCCACTGTTGAATCTGCATTTGCGTAGAACCATATGCTTTTGCAAGCGCAGATACGGAATCCCCTTTTTTGACGATATGATAGACCTCTTCGATGCTTTCATCATATTTAGTTAAATCGCTTGTTTCGATTAGGTTCGCCAGTTTTTCTATATATTTCGGATCCGAGGCGTAACCCGCATCGAATATTGCTTTGAGTGCTTTTTTGTAATCTTGTTCTCCAATGACGGCTGTATACAAACTTCTATTCCATGAAGTTCCCTTTACATATAGATTGGCAAGATCTCTTAGACTTTCTTCCCATGTTGGGTATTTTCTGAATTTGTTCCATATTTGAACGGGTGCACCGTTGACGTATTCAATTGTTTGTATAATGACTGACTCGCCCTTAAAATCACCTTTTGTACCGAATATATTCTTTCCTTGATTTGCTAAAAAGCTTGTCCCATATCCACTCTCCAAACAAGCTTGTGCAATGATCACAGAAGGCAAAATTTTAAATTCCTTTTGAATTTTCAGGGCATATGGAGCAATTTCCTTAATAAACGTTTCCTTGCTCACTAGAACCTCCATCATTAGGACTCACTTTCTTAACTGGTTATCTTCATTCATATCGTATTCTAAACCATGAAAAGGGTGACAGCATGTCCAGCAAAAAAGGTACTGATATTTGGTTAATTGTCTTCACTATGATCAAAAAAGAGCAAGCATACACTGAGCGGCTTCACATTGAACTCTGAAAGTCTTCGAAACTTGTTGTATCAACTTTCATTGATCAATCGTTTATATTGCATTAATTAATATGGTATAAATCCTTTGTAAATGGTAAAAATTAATTGTGAAAACTTCTAAGGTGGTGACATTATGGACTTCCCAACCATCCATACAAACTTTTGGGATGCAGTGATAGCCATTCCTACCATCATGACACTTACTCAACTTATTAAGGTCATGTTTCCAATTCCTCCAAAATTCATCCCTGCCATCGCTTTGGTTCTAGGCTTATTCATTTCCATTTTCATCAGCCATCGACACCATTTGGTTGCAGGAATTTTCATGGGCTGGTTTTATGGCTATGCAAGCATAGGCAACTATGCTGCTCTCAAAACTAGTATTTTGTCTTATAGAGAATCTTATCAAAAGTAGGATTGAACTATACATGATAGCGGACGCCTAGGGTCATCAATCTTGTTCTTGCCAGGAGACCAAACTAGCTTATATTCCCATCGAACACTCCAATATTCATTCCTTTATGGCAATTACGGCCTAGCCTTTTACTTAGCTTAATCAACATAGCCCAAAGTAAAGTAAATAAAACCAATTCACACCTCCACATTTCAACCTAAAAAAACCTCTCAATTAAGAGAGGGGATTTTTTGGTGATTTCCACTACTTTTCAATATAGACCGACCGAATCAGCGTACGAGTTCTTTCAGGACCATTCATGCTTTTTTCCTTGACGTCAATTGTTACATTATAAACACCTGATTTAGGCACTTCTGGAAGGGTACCCGAAAACTTTTCGGTATCCATTTCCTGAATTGTGCTTTTTTCACTAATTTCTTTCCCGCTTTCATCTATTAGATGAACCAGAAATGTTGTGCTGATTGGCCTTTTTTTATCATTCATCGGATTCTTAATGATAAATTTAGCATCTTTTTGCTTAACTTTACCAGCCATACTTAATGTAATCGGATTCTTTTCGTTAAATTGTGCCGTGAAAAGGTATGCATCTTTTGGTGATTTAGTCTTCATTCGCACTCTCCAGTCACCAATTTCAAGTTTATTCCTATTAAATGTTTGTATGGTAGCACCATTAAAAAAGGAAGTTTGATTTTTTGCAGATTGAACTTTTAAGGAAGGTCTATACTTTATATTAGATGGAGAAATCAATTCAACCTCGACATCATTTGTGGCAGTGTATATGGTTATATCACTTGGAGCTGCTTCATTTACATGGAAACTTTGTTCGTTCCAGACATTTTGTTGCAGGACATCTCCCAGGACAGTTTGCGAAAGAGCGGTTGTGATGACATCATCTTCAACGTTTTCTTTATAATTGACATTTAAACCAGGAATCCCAGCAATAGAAGTGCTTCTTAAATAGGGTTCAATCCTTGAAAATACAGCTGAACCTATTCGAATATTGTCGTGATCATAGTTGGGATCCGTAAATAAATGTGACGCGTAGGGTATTTTCGTACTCCATACATTCACTAAACCATCATTTTCTCCATATGAAGATAAATATTGTCCACCCATTGATAAAGCGGAAAGAACCGGCCCTCTATTCATACCGGCCACGGTGAAATACATATTTTTCCGGGAGTTAACATGGTTATCCGTGACAGAACGAAACTCCGCCATTTTACCAAACTGTAAAGAGTAAGTTCCTTCATCTTTTTGGCCCAATAATGAACCAAGCCAGCCCGCATACCAGCTATATGCCAAATCAGCCAAGTTGGAACCGTGATGAGGGGAAGCTAAAGTGATGACCCTTCCAACATATTGGTGTGCTCCAAAGTGTACTAG
>NZ_JBFUHM010000087.1:0-10231 GCF_056402395.1 Peribacillus sp. P4_B1 | reverse complement strand
ACTTTTGATACCAAATCGCTCACGAAGCCGACGATATGACCAGCCTTCCTCCAACTTCAAACGAACAACTTCTCGCTTTAATTCTTCTGTATATGTTTGAAACGTTTGCCCCTTTTTTGCCATAGAAAAATCCCCTCTCAGATAGACTGTTAAGAACATTTTATCATGCTCTCTTTTTACTCTGTCTACCTGTAGGGGATAATACCAAAACGCTTCTCTTTTTTATGCGTTAAATAAAATATATTTTCATTTTTATATTGGTGTAAGAACTAAAATAGTGTATGATGCATAGTATAAGGTATGGTGTACGTCACATAGTATAGAGAAAGGGTGATTGGATGAGCACTTTACTGAATTCATTAACAACTGAGCTGCGCAGGGGCACTTTGACGTTAGCTGTCTTAAGTCAGCTCAAAACTCCGCAGTATGGGTACTCGCTTGTCCAGCGTTTAGAGAAGTCTGGAATTACCATTGATCAAAGTACTTTATATCCTTTGCTTCGCCGCCTGGAAAAACAAGAATTGGTCACAAGCAGCTGGGATACTTCTGAAAGTAGACCGCGCAAGTACTATTCTTTAAGCGATTATGGTGGAGAAATATTCATTCAGTTAAAGGAAGAATGGGAAAAAACTTCTCAAGAGCTTTATATATTATTAAAAGGAGAGGGAGAGGATGGAGCTGATTGAACTTTATATTCAGGAAGTGACCCGCAGGCTGCCAGAAAAAAACCGGGGGGATATTGCGCTTGAGCTTCAATCTACAATCGAGGATATGCTTCCGGTGGATCATACGGAACAAGACGTGAAAGCCGTCCTTTTAAAATTAGGAGATCCGGTTATACTGGCAAGTCGTTATCGCGATCGGCCGATGCATTTGATTGGACCGCGTTATTTTGATGTTTATATCTGTCTGTTGAAAATGATTTTACCAATAGCTGCAGTCATTTCACTGATCGGATTAATAGGGGATAATCCTTTTCGGGATATGGGGAATACGGTTGTGGACGCAATTTTAATAATAATCGGGAAAGGGATTACCGGTATCATCAGTACAGGTATCCAAGTGTTTTTCTGGTTAACGCTTTCATTTGCCATTTTAGAACGCATGGATACTTCAAAAGACCAGTCGCCTTTAACAAAGGACTTGAAACCATGGACACCGGAAAACCTAAAAGTTATGCCGAACATTTCAAAGAAAAAAGCGGTTCCTATGATCGAGATTTTTGCGAGTTTGTTAGGTCTTTCTGTCTTCGCGGCCCTTTATTTCAATGCAGCAAACCTCTTAGGAGTCTATGAAAAAAGAAATGGCAGTCTCATTTTCGTGACACCTTCTTTCAATCAAGAAGTATTGAATTCCTATTGGCTGCTGGTATCATGCGTCGTCATCATTGGAGTGCTCTTGGCGATTTATAAATTATTTTTAAGACGATGGACCCTGAAATTAGCTTTATTTCATGCCATATACCAGCTGTTGTACACTCTGGCTTTCATCATCATCATCAGTAATCCTGATTTATTGAACCCGGAATTCCTTGCATACCAAAGAACACTATTCTCAATCGATGAATGGAAAAGCTCGATATACTGGGGTCTCATACTCATCTTCATCATTTTTGCCGCCTACGATACCTATCAAGGCTTCCGTAAGGCAAAAATCCGTTAAGGCACAGCATCTTAGCTGTGTTTTTTTGTTTAAATATATTGTGAAGTGAAAAGTGAGCTGTTACAAGTCTGGAATATTATTTCTCACGATACAAGGGACAACAAAAAAACACCTCATATGACATATAGTTTTTAACTAACTATACAGCATATGAGGCGTTACATTTAAACCAATGTTTTATTGAACTGCATCGAACTGATTGACTTTCCAAGCGGAACCGGACTTATAAAAGGTAACCGTTCTTTTTACTGACTCACCGTCGACTGTAGGTACAGTTAAATTGTATGACCTAACGTTTTGTTTTTGATAGACCAATTTAATTTTGGCTTTTTTCCACTCTAACATGCTAAAGCCATCTCCGACTGGACGTGCTAATTTCCCTTTATAGGTAATGTAATTATATTTAGTCAGTCCTTTTTCAACTGCATTATTAGTAAATGTCTCTGCCAGGTAGGCAGTCAATTTATCTTTTGTATTGAACTCTTGGCAAATGTATGAATACTCTGTCCCTTTATAATTGAAAGTTTTTTGTGAACATGATTGGGTTTTGTACCCATGTAAAGCATTCCAAAAATGTTTGCTGGCATTATCGGCTATCTTTAATGCATTTGCATCAGATAAATTCTGTGATGACGTTTTGGCGGTAACCTGACCACTTAATGTGAAAAATAAAATGATAATGGATAATAGCACACCTGAAAATTTTTTCATATTTTATCTCCCCAATCCCTAATAGGATACTTATGTAACGAAAGTTTAATTAATATTACATTTGTTACATTTATATTACAACATGATCAGCGAAAGTAAAAGAGAAATCTTGCTAATTTTTAAATATAATTATAGATTTTAATAAATATACATAGTTTGTTCACTTTATTCTTTTTGAAAGGAGCGTTCACCGAGTTTTAAATAGAAGGACACTAGCTGTTACATACTTCATATTCCACCAACTGGCCTATTTAAAACCTAGCAGTTAATTCTTTTACAATTACAGGACAAGTTAATTCATTATATTTTTATTATTACCAATATATGTACAAAGAACTCGAATTACCCAGGCAGAACCCGAAAAAAATAAAATATAAAGGTTTGACAAACTTTCTAATCTTAACGTATGATAAATAATATACTTGAATACTTTCTCCTAAGGGGAGTAGCTTTTACAACAATGTCGTCATTACGGAGCTCTTTGCTCTCGGTGTTGTTGGCAGCATATTGTTGTTAGCCAGACCTTACCTATTGGTAAAGGTCTATTTTGTTTTAGTAAACCTTTACCAAAGTGGTAAAGGTTTTTTTGTAGTCCCCTTAAGGAAATGTATAAACATGTAGGTTTTAATAGAAAAACAAATAAATATAAATGGAGTGTATTCGTTGATACTTAGAAAATCTTTGTTACTTTTAGGGATAGGTTCTGCACAAATAGATTTAATCCTTCCGAAAAATACGTATAAATCCGGTGAATGCATAAATGGATATTTTTTGATTAAGGGTGGTACCCAGGAGCAAAGAATAAGGAGGATCGAATGTGATTTAATTATGGATACTCATTCTACGGGAATGGAAAATACCCTTAAGACGAGCACCATTTTAGCTTCAAGTGAGATTGAGTCAGGGGAAAGCAATGAAATTCCTTTCAACTTTTGTCTGCCTATATTGAAGGAGCCTTATAAGCGAGGGGTATCCTATCGCCTTAAAACAAGACTTATATTGGATGAAGGGATAATCGGAAAGGATGATGACTGGATCTTAATCGATTCTGAATAAAGTTGAAATAGAGGTGTGAACATGGAAATCTTGAATTTTACTGAGCGTGCTTTGGATTATTTGAAGGAATTCTTATTAATGAGGCTGTTTATATTAACTTTACTGTTATTGGCGGTATATTATATTTTGAATAAAATGGTCGAATGGTTCTTTAAAAGATCTGATTTTTTTGAGGAAGAAGTGGAAAAAACGATACAGGGGGTAACTCGTTCCAGTCTCAGGTACGGCATAGTTTTGATTTTCCTCATTTATCTGATTGGGCAGTTCATTGATATAAAAGGAATTTTAGCAGGAGCGGGGATCGTGGGAATCGTTATCGGATTTGCCGCTCAGCAAATGCTTAAGGATATTTTATTGGGATTTGTAAGGCTTTCAGATAATGAATTTCGTGTAGGGAATTTTGTGACATTCAATGGGACAAGTTCCGGAACCGTAGAGGAAATCGGTATCAGGTTCATGCAGATCAGAGAATGGTCAGGAAAATTGCTGACCATCCCACATAGTGAAATCAGGACGATTCAAAATTTTAATAAAGGGAGAATGCGAATCATTGAACGCATTACAGTAAGTTACCAGGAAAATCCTGAAAAGGTAAAACGGCTGTTGGAGGATATATGTATTATCTGTAATGATAAGTATGGTGAAAGCCTGCTAAGGCTAGAGGATGGGACCCCCGAAGAGGATTTTAGATACATAGGCATTACGGATTTAAATCCGAATCTAAAATATGTTGGATATGAACTATGCATAGTGGGGCTTGTAAAACCTGAACATTACTTTGAAACAGCAAGAAATGTCAGGTTTGAGATGATGGCTGCTTTACATGAGCATCAAATTCTTATGCCATCTTCCCATTTACTTGTGCAGGCGAATCCGAATCATGAACGTATGCTAGAGAACTGATAAGAAGCATACACTTGCACGAGCTATTCCGGGAAAAGGTCATGAAAAAAATTGTGGCCTAAAGTGGAACAAAGTGCAGAAGCATCAATCAGCAATAACCCTGAAAACTTACGATATAAAAGGGTTTTCTTTTAAAGGAAGTTCTTTTTGAATAAGAAAATGAACAAGTCTGATCCAAAAAAGGATTATCATTGAATTTTTATCTTGATTTTTCAGATTAAATGGATTATTATGATTTTAGCATAAAATGGAAGGGGAACGGTTAAACAATGATCATTTAATCCTATTCTTTAAGAAAAAATGCGTTTTAAATACGATCTTTTTTTCTGGATAGGATTAGTCTGTACATTAAAATACAAACAAAGATCATTGTGTTCCTTCAATTAGGGATATTATGCCTTTTTAAATTTGTATTGTACTGCCTCCTGTCCAGATATTTCACAGGAGGTTTTTATATTGGGAAAAAACTCATCTGTAACATTGAGTAATAAGGAACCTAACTTATTTACAAATCGTGTATTTCGGGCCATCATCTTTTCAGGCTTGTTTTTACAAATAGGGATATGGGTGCGGAATTTTGCAGTTTTGTTATTCGTCATGGAAAAGACAAATGGGGATGCCTTTGCCATTTCAATGATTTCAGTAGCGGAATTCGCACCCATTTTTATTTTTTCATTTATTGGAGGGACGTTCGCTGACCGCTGGAGTCCGAAAAAAACGATGGTTTGGTGTGATATTTTAAGTGCAATATCCGTATTTGCTGTGCTTATTACGCTTATCTTCGGAAGTTGGAAAATGGTGTTTTTTGCAACTTTGATTTCGGCGATACTTTCTCAATTTTCTCAGCCATCAGGCATGAAGCTATTTAAAATGCATTTGCCAGAAAGTCAAATTCAGACAGGGATGTCAGTTTATCAGACAGTTTTCGCAGTATTTATGGTTTTAGGTCCGATTCTCGGTACATTTGCCTTCCAATCATTCGGGATCAATATCTCGATTGCTATAACTGGCCTCGCGTTTTTATTTTCAGCTGGTGCACTAGCTTTCCTTCCAAAAGATCGCAAACTTGATGAACAAAAGGCCAAAACAACATTGTGGCAGGAAATGAAAAGCGGAGTGAGCTACGTGTTGCGAAAAAAAGAACTGAGTCTGCTTGGTTTATGTTTTCTGGCAGCCGGGCTCGGACTGGGTTTCATTCAGCCGCTCTCGATATTCCTTGTTACCGAACAACTGGGTCTGCCTAAGGAAAATCTTCAATGGTTATTTATGTTGAATGGGATTGGTATGATTTTAGGCGGAGCAGGAGTGATGATTTTTGCCAAAAAGGTGGCACCTCAGAGATTATTAGCATTTGGAATGCTTGTGAATGCCATTGGAATAGCGGTAATGGGGCTGTCAACAAACCTTTGGATTACACTTACTGCCGAGTTCTTTAATGGACTGATGCTTCCTTGTATTCAAATTGGGATTAATACATTGATATTGCAGAGGACCGAAGGCGAGTTCATTGGAAGGGTCAATGGAATCCTAAGCCCATTGTTCACTGGCTCCATGGTTTTGACTATGAGTGCTGCTGGCGTGTTGAAAGAGCAATTTTCACTCGTTTCCATATTTGAAACCGCGGCTTTCTTTTTTATACTAGGGATGTTTTTCATTTTGCCATTGTACAATCAAAAGGCCGAAACAAAACCCCTGGAAATTCAATCGTAAGTGTAGGTAATGAAAAAAGAATAGTAAACTTAGTGATTGACTTGGTTGGGGAAAACGAGGAGAAAATCTCAATTTAACATGAAGATATACCGGTTATATCCATATTGTTTTTAAAGAAAAGCAGCCAATTCATGCTGCTTTTTTTTATTCATAAATGTACGGGCTTTTAGTAATGGCTTTAATCTATTTTGGCGGACTCAACCTGAAAAAAATTTTTACCAACAAACAAATTATATATTAACAATTATTTTTAGAGTACTTGTTAATACTAATAATGGCATGTTGTTAATTATGATTTATACAAAATATAGGGTGAATAGCTTAATTGAAAAAGGAGAAAAGTTAATGATCCTTAAAGACGTAATATATGAAGCAATAAACTGGGATTTGCCGAAGGACGTTGAAGATATATCCATTACAGGTGTCGCCGATAACTCAAAAGAAATAAAAAATGGATACCTTTTTGTTGCCGTTAACGGATATAAGGAGGATGGCCATAATTACATTAAAGATGCAATTCGTCAAGGCGCTTCGGTTGTGATTGGCGATCGCGACATAAAGGGATTGGATGTTCCTTATCTACGAGTGGAGAACAGCAGAAAGGCATTAGGTGTAATCGCGAAAAGGTTTTATGGAGATCCCAGCAATCATCTACAAAATAAAGACCAAGTGGATATTATCAGTTATTTTGATCAATAGTTTGATCCTAACGAATGCTTTTATGAATAAAGGGATAATCGGGCGTCCATTCCAAGATAAAGGTCATTGGTATGGATATCATTACCATTGTAAGATATAAGGAATTCAGGTAATATAACAATACAAGCTGTACTGTTCGTAATGATATTTAAGTTTTAACCTTTAAGCTGTAATAGGGAGTTTTATATTGAAACAGGAATGTTATGCCTCGTCACTGACTTGGACAACAGGATTGTTTCTGCAAACACCCACTTTGAGGAGTGGTGGTTTAAAACTTTCTTACTGAATACGGCAATGACGGCTTCTATCTTTAAAACCGGTCTCGTCTGAGGCCGGTTTTTTTGCGTTATTCAGAGCAACGTACGAGAGGAATATATGTACAACTTTTAGCTTGAAAAAAAGAACAGGAAATTTCCAACCTATATTGTTCTAGTATAATATATTACCATCCATCTTACCTACTTTGAAAAAAGCTCCATTGCTCACAGTTTAGGCTTCTTGCATGTTTTGGAGTCATTTACTCTTGCTTTGTATACCGGTTGGCATAGCTTGAAGCAACGAAAGCATTGGGTTTAATTTTAGGTTCCACTCCCATGGATTCCATCCTGGCTACCATTTCTTTAACAAACTCACTGGTTTTGTTCCGCTTTCCAATCCCGATATCAATATGCCCTTCCATGATGAACGTTGCCCCTTGATATACAGCAGGCAGGACAATATCGATTAACTGATTTTTTCTTTCTTCCGTAAACATGGATACGATCTCCTCAGTTAACGACAATTCATGGGAAATACGTTCATGTAATTGCATCATCCTTCTAGGAATCATCACTTTTCTAATACAACCCCATACACCATTCCCGACCTGACGTATCACGATGCCTGTAATGAACACTGTATGTTTTTTATGTACTTGCGAATCTGTACCGACCATTAATCGATAGTCACCGGAAGGATTTAATTTCATGAATTCTACAATATGAACGAATACCTCTTCAAAAGACATGTCTTTTTCCTGAAGATTTTGAAATGGATTATTATGAATTGGATATTGCCTCATATTATTGCACCCAACCTTTCCTCGGCTATAATCTGATTAAAAATTACTACATGCCGCTCATAACACATCTTATGAAGGAGGTCCTCGTTTCGTGCGGTGGGAAGATTACGCCCTCTAATGAAGAATAGTAATCGTCTGAAGGTAAATCAAGAATCAACACTTATTATTATGCTTATGAAAATGAAAAAATAAAACTTGATAGAACTTCTCTTCAAACTTATTGATACCTTATACATTATGCTATTTCTCGGAATGGGCAAATGGGCTGTCTTTCAGTTAGTAAGAAATTGGTTTCATTACAGGAATTGCGGGAGCTGTCTGAGGTTGGCGGATTCTTGGTTCCAAATATACTCGGAACGCTAAAACAGATAACATATGCTACAGGATATTTAGTATTTTCCGCAATTAGAATCGTAGCGTTCCTGATTCTGGTTCTAGCTCAGCTTCATGGAGAAAAACTGGGTACTTGGAAAGAATTAAAACTATGTTTACTTTTTCGGAATACATGTCTTTCACCAAGTCATAAATGATAGAAAAATTAATGACGGCCTCCATTTTACGAACCAAATGGTTTGCGGGCACCAATTGATCTATCGTAATCATTTCAAGTTGATCTTGCTGAATAGAATAATGTTTAGAAGCCATCCTTATCACTCCATGTTTTTATCCTTCTATTTTAAAACAAAGTTGATTGGAACGGGTGTGCGGGACTCTTGCGGGAAAAGCATGCCCAAGGGAGGCCCCACAGGCACAAAGGGCGCCAAGAGTGGAGCGCCCGCGGAAAACGAGTGCCCTACGTTCCAATCAACGTTCACAAACCCTTAAAATGACTATAGACAAACTCAATTATTTATCGATCGAGTTTGTCTACTGTCTGCTGGATAGTCTCTTATAGGACTATCCATTTTTTTCTTTGAGGAGATATGAACATATTCCCCCGACGAATTAAATTGATAAATATTACCAAAACAAATATAATTTCTAGTAAAGGAGTGACTTTATTTAACGATGGATGTAAGCGATCTCAACCAGGGATTTTTAAGAATAAATAGGGGAAAGGTTGGCGTTTTTATGAACAAATTATCTGTTGGCGTTTTTACCTTTATGCTGTATTTTGTTCCTTTAAGTACTTCACCTGGATTAGCAGAAGTAAAACCAGATTACAAGCTTTATGTAATGGCCCCATTGGGTGAAATAACAGATTGGGAGGCATTTGAAGCACAGTTAATTCAGTTGAAGGAAAATGGAGTATATGCAATAACGACAGATATCTGGTGGGGGTTAGTCGAGAGTAAAAAAGATAATCAGTTTGATTGGTCCTATTATAAAAAATATGCGGAAACAGTAGAAGCATCCGGTTTAAAATGGGTGCCCATTCTGTCTACACATCAATGCGGCGGTAATGTGGGGGATGATTGTAACTATCCCATCCCGAGTTGGCTCTGGAATAAGGACACTCTAGATAACATGGCATTCAAGAGTGAAAGTGGTTTCTGGAATAAGGAAGTACTTGCTCCTTGGTGGGAAGGTACAGCAGATCAGTACAACGAATTGTATAAATCCTTTGCAGAGAACTTTGCTGATAAGAAGGACCTAATAGCTAAAATATATCTAAGTGCAGGACCAGCTGGGGAACTAAGATATCCCTCCTATCAAAATGCTGATGGCTGGGATTATCCTGAAAGGGGACAGCTTCAAGTTTATACAGAAGGAGCGAAAAGGGATTTCAGACTTACCTTGAGAGAAAAATATTCAACGATAAAAAAATTAAATGCTGCCTGGGGTGAATCATATAAAAACTGGAATGAGATTCAGCCACCTGGAAACGGGGATGAATTTTTCACCAAGGGCGGAGCAATCGATACACAATTTGGATACGACTTTATGCAATGGTATCAAGGAGCACTCGAAAAACATCTTGCAAAAATCTCTAAATTTGCCCATAAACATTTTGATAAAGTCTTTGGCGTGCCAATTGGAGCTAAAATCTCAGGAGTCCATTGGAAAATGAATGATCCAGTACTACCGCATTCAGCAGAGTATAGTGCCGGGTACTATAACTACTCCCAATTATTGAATCAATTTAAGAAATCGAATATGGCCCTCACGTTCACCTGTTTGGAAATGGGAGACCAAGACGCACATACTGCACCATCATATAGCGCTCCTAAAACGTTGGTGACACATATTGCCTCTTTAGCTAATGAAAAAGGAATTTCTTTAAACGGAGAAAACGCACTCCCGCTGATCAATAATGAATGGGGCTTTGACAATATAGCAGAAATGGTTTTCAACCATGGTTTTGAGGGATTTACCTTGCTGAGGATGTCCTATTTATTCGACGATGAAGGAAATCCCACAAATGAGTTTAGGATGATGAAGGATAAATTGGAAGGCAAGTCGATTCCAGTTACATTCACAGTTGAAAAT
>NZ_JBFUHM010000086.1:0-10384 GCF_056402395.1 Peribacillus sp. P4_B1 | reverse complement strand
ACACCTATTAGTTCATAAGGGATTTTCCTGATAAAATATGGCCACAAGGTGAAATCAAATAAATGACCAATAGCCTAATTAAGACTTGCCCATGGACCTTTCAAAACTTCGTCTTACCTCTTCTGCTATTAAATGCTTTAAGGCATCCCTAAGTAAGCTCCATCCAGTGAAATGTTTGTTTGGCAATCCGGATATCCAAGTTCTTGAATTAGGAATACAGCTTAAGATTTAACTTTTTAGTGTCCAAAATATTGACTCAAATCCAGTTACCCCTTAAAAAAGGTTGATTGATTTAGTGTTAACAATCCAACATTGATCCTCCATGATCGTGTCATTCCGCCGCAGCCGTTAATTTTTTTTCTTATTCGTCAGATCATCGATATTCTTATCCCCTTCATCCTTGATATCGTCATAAACCTGATTTCCACTATTAGTGACTTCGTCATACAAACGCCTCCCGGTATTACGAGCATAATCCCATGCGAAATTCTTACGATCAGTAATCTGTTTCCAGACCTCACCGTGAGGGATAGCATTTCCATATTTAATTTCTAGATACTTAAGGGCTGCTAGCAGATTATAATATTCTTTGTTCACTAGAATTTGCATATCTGTTTCTGTATTATTAATAGCTCCCTGCTTCTGTTCTTTTTGTGTATTTGCCTGTCCTTCTCCTTTTTCTTTCCACATCGTCCACTCGCCTTGTAATTTGGCATACGCATTATTGAGATAATTCTTTAGTGATTCGTCATTATCTACAGAAGTGAACTCTCCACCACCAGATGCAGCAACTTGTCGAAGCAATTTCTGTCCTTCGTTATCCACATTAAAGCCAATAATATTTACAACTGTTTTCACTTTGGATTGGTTGAGTTCTTTGGCAATCTGCACTGGATTACCTCCACATGTTTCAATTCCATCACTAACTACATATACGACCGAATCGGTTGTCTCCGGATTAATATCTTGTTTTACAGATTTCAGAGCATTAGCAATTGGCGTCCATCCGGCTGGTTTTATATCTTGAAGTACCGTTTTTATTTGATTTGTCTGCTCACCTTGACCATGAAAGATTTCTTCTGTACTGTTACAGGATACTTTTTTATCTTTATGACTTCCTGTTCCTTTATGTCCATAAACCCGCAAAGATACCTCTGCATTTTTTGGTAATTTATCTAAGAAGATTTGAATAGCTTCTTTGGCAGAGTCCATTTTTGATTTGCCATTGATCTGCGCTTTCATGCTGCCACTGGCATCAAGTAGGATCGAAATGTGTAACTTCTTACTTGTGGGTAATGTGATTTTACCATTAGGTCGCTCATTATTCACTTTAACTTCTGTTTCAAAATTATTGAAAGTGGTCACATAAGGTCGATAATCTTCAGCTAATAGGAGGAGGAGTTCTTCCTTATATTGATCAGCTGTCAAATCACTTGATAATTGATCCAGAGCTTCCTGAACCTTCTGTTCATCATAGTTAGAACCAGCATAACGTCCTGGAGGTTTCATTAATATTTGTTCATCTGTTAAGGAAGTCTGATGTTTACTTTGATCTGAATCTGATGGGTCCTGAATGTTTGAAATATTCTTTTCCGGTTCATTACTTTGATTTGAATGTGATGGATTCTGAGTTTTTGAAGTATTCTTTTCCGGTTCATTACTACAACCAGCAAGGAATAAGGCTAACGTTACCAATATTAAGATAGACCTTCGAATCATCAACTCGCCTCCGATTAATAATCTTCTTATATAATCAAATTATTATCTACCAAGCCAAAGTTCATTTGATAACCACGGCTTCTGAGAATATACATGTTAATCAGGCTGATACGAGCAGACTAAATTTGCYGATTTCCATTCGTATTGAAGCTTCAATTCGTTTCCTCTGCGGTTGACGACCATAATGAATGGCTCCGCTTTGGGCTCGTGCAATATAACCCGAATATCGTTTCCTTCTTTCTCGTATTCCCCGAACCATATTTGGGTAAAATTTCCCGTTGTTTCATGAACGGATAAAGGTTCCCTATCGGTAGTAGGATTTTCAAAAAATTTCATCCCGGAAAAGCAAGCTGTCGATTGGGAACCGGCGACAAGTTTCCAGTCCCCCTCTAGTTTCAACTCTGCGGTTTCCGTTTTTTTTGCATCATTGCAACCAACCAGCAAGGAAACGGCAAATAGTACAGCAATCGTTCCTACAACTGTACTTTTCATAAATAACCCTCCACCCTTCACTGCATATTAATCTCATTGAGCAATGAAGTAATTATTATGAAAACCTCTATATTGGAAATATGGTGCAGTGTATTGTTGGCGTAACTTTTATGAGCGATTATGGTATTGCATAACCCGATATAAACGACCACACCCTCGCGCCGAAACGCGTTGGGGCAACATAAGTTTGTGATATCACAGCTTTCCTATAAATACAACTACGTCTTTACATGCATGGGGTATTTTTCCTTAGGCCCTTCTACTCTTTCAAATAATTTGGCATGCTGTTCCTCTAGGTGTCGATGCGCCCACTCATAATTGAGCAAGTTCGGCAAGAATACTTGGTAAATCTTGCTCTTCATCAAAACCTGACGAAAAAAGATCTACCTAGGATGGCAGTATCCAAAATTCTTTGAAAAAGGATTCCGTAGCAACTGAAAGAAAGAAGGGTTTTTCAAAATCGTTTTGTGGATCAAGGATCATTACACTAATAGCCAACTGTTATTCAACTCCGAAGACCGCACTGAAAGCTACTGTTTTGATTTAACGGTATTGTCTCGATCAATAACGCCTAAAAGTTATTCTTTGATTTCATTATTGAGCCACTGTCTACCTTCTTCTCCTTTAAGAATTATAGGGTGTTCTGGAGTACCTATATTAACACTTTTAATGAAAGCCTCCTCTAGTCCTCGAATCCCCCCTAACTTAGCCCCCTTTAGTAATACCCCTTCAAACGTAGATAATCTTACATCAGCATTCAGTAATGACGCTTCACGAAAATCTGCCTCATCAAAAAGACCACCTACTAAATTTGCGTTTGATAAATCAGCTTTAACAAAAACTGTCTCAATGCATTCACTATCAGCAAATCTTGAGGCTTTAATATTTGCATTTGTAAAATCTACATATGAAACGTTAGACTTACAAAAATCTGAACCTTCTAAATTAGCGAATTTAAAAGTTGATGAACATAATAAAGATGAAGACATATCTTTAAGATTTAAGTTCATACCATCAAAAAGACAAGCTGTAAGGTATGCTTGATCTAACGGATATTTTGATAAATCTAAATTTCGGAAGTCTATTTCATCTAAGCCGAGTTTTTCACCTTTCTTACCAATGGTCTCTATCCAAAGGCGGTGTGATTCAAGTTGAACAATAATTTCCTCAACATTTAATATTGTCATGCCCTGCATACCCTCCTAAACTATGGATACCAAATAATTCTATCAGCTATTCCTGCTTCTTTTATTGCCTCTTTTAACTGATCAATATGTTCAGGAATTAGTTTTCTCGTATCCACTATTACATTGTAGTTTTTATCAAGTTCCTTATTAATCCCTTTCATTCCATTATTTACTGTAAAGGCTCCCTTTTTCGGTGATGTATGCCCATTTGGATAAGATTGAAAGCTTTTAACATCCCATTTTACACCATTAGTTGTGTCAATAAATTCTGCTCCACCATCAGCCTGAGGATCTCGAATTATTCTACCTAGTTTGCCCTGTTTCTCCAATTCCAAGCCTATCTCTCTTTCTTTCACACCCTGATCTCTAATTTTACCTCCATGTGAAGGATCACCTGCTAAATCATCCAATTCCTTTTGATTTCTACCACCAGTATACTCCATTCCCTCATCAGCTTTATCCTTATTCGGCGTATCGTCATCCGGCTTCTTGGGATCGTCCGGATGCTTGCCAGGGCTTTCGCCGTCACTTTTCGGAGGTTTCGGTTTAATCGGAACGTCGACATCCGGCTTCTGGGACCCAAGCTTATCCAAAAGCTTGCGCACATAGCGGTGCCCTTTCTTCCCAACCCATCTTAGTGCACTGCCGAACGGGATTCGGCTTAGTACAATGCCGAGAGCGACGGAAAACGCATTTTCGGGAGTCAGCAGCTTCTTCGGATCGCGGATATAACCGGCAGTCTCATGTCCGCTCCCGGCGATTCCCGCCCCCGTCATCGCGATGCCAAAAGCCGGCCAGAATCCGACGAACAGCAATGACAAGGCAAGGGCACCAAGCACTATCACCCCTTGTTCATACCAATCCAACCCATCCCACCAATTTTGCAGCGAATCGAACATGCAGGCGAAACATGCCGTTTCCCCACCGCCCGCATGAGCCCCGATGCCTGCGAACAGACCGGCCACAAGCAGAATCATCGCGAGTCCGGTTAGCACCTGGTAAAGAGCCTTTACCCGAGCCTGGACAGGCTCCTGTCTACCGGCGGCTTCTTCATTTCCATAAAGTAAATGATATCCAAGCTCCCTGCGCTCCCTGTAAAAGCCTAGCCAATATATGAATTTCCCCCGGTCCAGACAAAAAGAGCGGATCATATTCCACAGCTCGGTAAACGGATTAAGAAGCGGCTCGTTCGGCAGCAACGGAAGGCAGTTCCGTATTTTGTTCAGCGACCAGTAATCGGCAATGAGCGATGCGGCCAGCATCAGCAGGAAGGCCGGCTGAGTTTTATAACCGCTGCCGGTCCACTCATGAAGCCGGAACACCCAACCCGGCAGCTTGTGTTGGCCGTTATAAGCCGCGTGATCCAAGATGGACCACAGCAAAAGGATTGCCGGGAACAGAAAAACCCATTTCGTCAGTCTTGTTCGCAGCCGATAAGCAATTCCGCACGCAAGTGTGATCATGGCTGTATGTACGGGATGACCGACGGTCATTAGCGTCGGGAACAGACTTTCTTCGAAACGCCCGGGAAACAGTGAGAATATATCCCAATGGATCGTTTCGCCGCCCAGCATTGTAAAGCTATAGCCAAACTTTTTCTCAAGAATGCCGGAACTTAGCCACCTTCGGGAAAGCTCCTCCATCAGTTGGAAGCCGACACCGGTTGCCGCCCCGATGAGCGTGAAATCGCTTAAACTCAAGGCGGAAGCTCGACGTGAGAAAAACAGAAATATACCTAGAGGAAGGAGCTTCCACAATTCTTCGAAAATTGGCGTGATAACGGCAATGGACCAAGTGTCGGAAGTTTTTCCGCCGAAAAACGCATGGAGAGCATTGACCGTAAGCGTCGTGAACGGTACGACAAGGAAAACACCTAACAGAACGAACAGAACAACTTGCTTCCACGGCATCGTTTTGCTTCGGCACAGAAACCAAAATTGCAGCAGCACATAAAACGACCACAAATATTGAATCATCATGGTACGCGATTCTTTAACGAAAAACAAGCTCAACACAAACGCAAGCAAAGACAGCCAGGAAAAAATCGAATACGCCGTTTTAATAAACGGATATTTCGCAATCCATGATTGGCAAGTTCGATAGATGGCCTCAAGGAAATCCCGAATTCCGGTTCGAATGGACCAGAGCGTATTCACTACGGTCGCCTCCTTTGTAAGCCGACCTCGTGCGAACGGGACGTCTCCCTTGACGACGGTCCGGCCATGAGTAAATAAATGAATTCATGAAAACGATGGTCACCGATCGATCGGAGGTTTATAGAGTAATACCCGCAACAAGTACTTACCCTATTTCTCGCGGGATACTAGTAATATAGACATTTTTATAAAATGTGGAAAAGGCGCTGGTCGCAAATCTGGGTATTTTTGCACGAAGCCCAGAAAAGGTAAAATCGCTGCTATTGAAAGGAGAAAAATGCCGATTGCCGCATTAAGGAGAAAGCATTCTTCAAATCGCCTTCAAAATAATGGGGCCGCGAAAATAAATAAAAATAACGTGCCCATTGCAAGTATAAATCCAATCAGACTTGTAATCACAAGCCATCTTTCCCTTCAAATAATTTGGTAGATGGTCGTACAACATCATTTCAATCAGTTTGCATAGGATTTGACATGAAAAATCTCCTTCTTTCCTCACCTCTTATTTATTTGATTAACCTATATTTTTATATTCGAAATTACTAAAAAGATACCTCTAAATTGAGTTTTATTAACAAACCTGTTCTTTATCTTAATAAAATGTTTTAAAAGCATCTAAATTTGCACATACATTTATTCAACTAAATGAATCGTCTACACTTATCTGGACAGAAGTTTTAAGGGCAGATACACTTAACTCACTACGATAAGGGTGCACTCAAAATGACCAAGCGAAAACGCCGTACGTTCACTTCTGAATTTAAACAACAGATCATTGAACACTACCAAAACGGAACAAAGATAAATACTCGGTATCAGCAATGTGTGGCGTCCTGGAGCTTTCACGTAGCACCTAATACTACGAAGCAAATGCCATTTTAGAAATTTTTGATAAAAACCGTAAGGCGTACGGAACACGTAAGATTAAGGTTGAATAAAAGAAAAGAGGCATTACGGTCTCCAGAAGGCGAATTGGCCGTATCATGAAAGAACAGGGGCTTATTTTTCTCTTTTATAGTTGCTCAGTCTAAACCGCAAAAGACCTCATGCAACGAATCAGGCTAGGCTAACGAATTAAATCGGGAATTTCTACAAGAAGAAGAGAAAAAATAGTGGTCAGTGATTTAACATTTGTCAAAATCAAAAATAAATGGCATTACATGATAAACAAAAAAGGGTCCGCATTTCTCTACATAATGAATGCTGACCCTAGTTTTTTAAAGAAGATCCTCTGAATGAGAGTCCTTCTTTAAAGCATTTTATTGATTCTTCTCATAAAGTCTTCCATAACGGTGGATAATTTCCCCTTAGATTCCTTCATCGAGCTTCCTTGAACACCGAAATAAAATTTAATTTTAGGTTCTGTTCCGGAAGGTCGTAAACATACCCATGTGCCATCATCAAGAAAGTATTTTAATACGTTGGATTTTGGGAGCTTGATGGCCTCTTCCCTATTTGACGCAAACATGTATTTTTTCCTGCTGAGATAATCCTCTTGAACCACTACTTGATGACCAGAGATTTGCTCTGGTGGATTTTCACGGAATTCATTGAGGATCGCTTGAATTTGTCTGGCACCTTCAATTCCTTTTAAAGTTAACGATCGTAAATCCTCCAAGTAATAGCCATATTTCTCAAAAACATGCAGTAAACCTTCGTACATCGTTTTGCCTTRCTTTTTGTAATAGGCACAAACTTCCACTGCCAGAATAGTCGCCTGTATGGCATCCTTATCTCGAGCAAAGTCTTTGATTAGATATCCATAGCTTTCTTCATAGCCAAACAGGAAAGAGTGTTCTCCACTTGTGTGGTATTCATTGATTTTTTCAGCAATGAATTTAAATCCAGTTAAAACATCTACGGCTTTTAAACCATTTTGCTCAGAAATCGCCCTTCCTATTTCTGAAGTCACGATGGTCTTTAATACGACTCCATTTTCAGGAAGAGTCCCTTTCTTTTGTTTTTGTGAAATTAAATAATCCAAAAAGAGAGCGCCTGTTTGGTTGCCTGTTAATACGACATAATCTCCAGCATTATTTTTTACGCTAATTCCGAGTCTATCCGCATCCGGATCGGTGGCAATCAATAAATCAGCGTCGACGCGGTTTCCAAGCGCAATGGCCAATTCAAAAGCAGCATGTTCCTCTGGATTAGGCACTTTAACAGTAGGAAAGTTAGCATCGGGCATTTCCTGTTCTTTAACAATATGGACATTTCGATATCCTAGATCATGCAAAGCACGTTTTACTGATTTATTCGCTGTACCATGAAGCGGTGTAAACACGAGCTTTACATCCATTTCATCTGCTAACTTTGGATTTTCCGGAATAGTGAGCAAATGCTCATTATAAGCAATATCCAGCTCCTCCCCGATGATTTGAATGAGTCCTCTGTCCTTTAGGATTTCTTCTTCCTCAACTACAATGGAAAGCTCACTTTCAATCGCGTTCACGTAATTAATGACTTGATCCGCCGCTTCAGGAGGTAGCTGTGCCCCGTCTGATCCGTACACTTTATACCCATTATATTCAGGCGGATTATGGCTTGCTGTAATGACGATACCGGCAAATGCACCCAGCTTACGTACGGAAAAAGAGAGCTGTGGGGTAGGCCGTAATTCATCAAATAAATAAGCTTTAATTCCCTTTGTTGCCAAAGTCCTGGCTGCTTCCAATGCAAATTCGGGAGACTTATGTCTTGAATCGTAAGCAATTACGACTCCTCTGGATTTTGCCTCGTTTCCAAACAATTGAATATACTCAGCAAGTCCTACAGACGCTTTTCGCACGGTATAAATGTTCATCCTATTAGTACCTGGACCAATTTCCCCTCGCATACCACCCGTTCCGAATTCCAAATTTTTATAAAAGGCGTCTTCAATTACTATTTCATCATCCTTCATTTCTTCAAGCATTAAACGCATTTCATTATCTAAATTTCTGTAACTTGTCCAAATAGTATATAAAGACTTCCAGTCCATGAAAAAACAGCTCCTTCCAGCCTGTATATTTTTCTTTTCTCTTTGACCTTAGTACACATTGTAGGCGATCAATGAGTATGAAATCTAAAAGCCATCGTTCCTAAAGCACCCATTACGATATCATTTTTAGCTTTCTCAAGTAGTTCCTTATCCTGCAACGGAGTTGTAGAATCGCCAAATATCGTACCTTCCAAAGTAGGTTGATTCATTCATATTCCCAACCAGCACTTTGGAAAGAGCGTCATTTATTCTTCATTACTTCTTTGAAAGAAGAGCGAAAATACGGCTTGTTTCGAAAAAATTCAATTGCGAAATCTTGAATAATTACAAATTTCTTTTTTGATATCGGGATCGATATCTTTTGGCAGCTGATTGATTGGAAAGAATTGTACAGCACTTCCTTCATTACCATCAGGTTTCAAGGTTCCTTCGATAATTTCATTTGTTGTATAAAAAGCGTTAACAGAATAGAATTGATCTCCATTTGGTAAGTGAATAAAATAGTTTACGCCTGATAAAACTTTTAGAAATTGTAATCCACCAATCGTTAAACCTGTTTCTTCTTTTACTTCACGCAATGCTGTTTCCTCTAATGATTCTCCTAACTCCATAAGTCCCCCTGGTAATCCCCATACTTTTGTATCTGTTCGATATTGTAATAAAATCTGCCCAAGTGGATTAAATACTAATACTTTTGCCCCTGTTAAAATGACTGGCCTTTTTCCCACAAGCTTGCGTAAATCTTCAATATAGCCCATGTCATTCCCCTTTCTACCTAAATGATAACTATTGGGTATCCTGCTTGTTTTTTCGTAACTGTTTTTAAGTTTTCCTTACTTGATTTATTTTTTCTGTTCCTTTTTCGTTTTCGTTTTCGTTTTCTGTTCCTTTTCCTTTTTCGTTTTCTTTTCCGTGTTCTTTTTCGTTTTCTTTTCCGTGTTCTTTTTCGTTTTCTGTTCCGTTTTCTGTTCCTTTTTCGTTTTCTGTTCCTTTTTCGTTTTCTGTTCCTTTTCCTTTTTCGTTTTCTTTTCCGTTTTCTGTTCCTTTTCCGTCTTCGTTTCCGTTGTATTAACGAGAGAATATAATCTTTGTTGCTCAATAATTTGTTTATTGACATCAAATTTTTCTTCAATGACTTTCCGTGCTCTTTCCGTATAGGCGTTCCAAATCTCTGGATGATCTATAAAGAATTGTATGCCTTTCGCTAACTCAATATCATTTTTTTCTGGAGCTAGGTATCCTGTTCTCAGGTGTTCAATTAATTCAGGGATTCCCGCATGTTGAGTGGAAACGACAGGTAAACCGCTAGCCATTGCTTCTTTTAAGGCATTAGGAATGCCTTCGATATCACCAGTTTTAGCAGTCTGACTTGCAAGGCAAAAGATATGAGCTTTTTTCAATTCGTCCGAAACTTGTTTTGAATCCATAGCTCCTCTAAGAATCACAGCATCTTTAAGGTTAAATTCTGTAATGACCGATTTAATTTTATCCTCATCTTCACCTGCTCCAATAATATGCAGTCTAGCCCTTGGATATTGTGTATAAATCCGTATAAATGCTTTTATAAGAGTAATAAATCCTTTTTTGTCTACAAGTCTACCTACAGATAAAACTCTTATTTCGCCTTCTTTAGGTAGAGTGGGGGTAGAATAGGCGAAAAGATCCAATTCGATACCACCATATAACACATGAATTTTATCGTCCGGAATTCCTAAACTTCTTAATCCTTGTGCAAGATATTGGCAAACAGGAAAAAAGTGTGCACCCTGTTTAATTAATGATGAATATCGCTGAGCATTTTTTTCGAAAATTTCTGGTCTGTCAGAACCATCTGGTCTGTCAGAACCATC